>NZ_JBHVRO010000011.1:0-128153 GCF_042885655.1 Psychrobacillus sp. NPDC058041 | reverse complement strand
CAAGCAAATCAAGACCCTGGACTGAGCGCAGCGAAGGAAGCGGCTTGATGCTTGCCCCCTGGAAAGCGTCCGCCTGCAGCGGAAATCAACCTGTTACTGGAATCAATTTATATACATTCTTTTCTATTAAAAAAGCTACTTAACGAATTTCTCGTTAAGTAGCATTTTGCATTATTTTAAGTTATAAAATGTTTTCTTACCTAAATATTGAGCAGTTTCATATAACTGATCTTCAATACGTAGTAATTGGTTGTATTTAGCTACACGATCCGAACGAGATGGTGCACCTGTTTTAATTTGACCAGCGTTTGTTGCAACTGCGATATCGGCAATTGTTACGTCCTCTGATTCACCTGAACGGTGAGAAATTACTGCAGTATAACCAGCGCGTTTCGCCATTTCGATAGCGTCAAAAGTTTCTGTAAGGGTACCAATTTGGTTTACTTTTACAAGAATCGAGTTTCCAACGCCTTGCTCAATTCCTTGTGCCAATTTTTTCGTATTTGTTACGAATAAATCGTCTCCAACTAATTGTACTTTTTTACCTAAACGTTCTGTTAGTAATTTATGTCCAGCCCAGTCATTTTCATCTAAGCCATCTTCGATCGAGATGATTGGATATTTTTCACAAAGTTCTTCATACCAAGCAACCATTTCTTCTGAAGTTTTCACTACACCTTCACCAGCTAAATGGTATTTGCCATCTTCTTTATTGAATAACTCAGAAGATGCTACGTCCATTGCTAGAAGGACATCTTCGCCTGGTTTGTAGCCAGCTCTTTCAATTGCAGTCATGATTGTAGAAAGGGCTTCTTCATTTGATTTTAAGTTCGGTGCAAAACCGCCTTCATCGCCAACAGCAGTGTTTAATCCCGCTTCTTTTAATACTGATTTTAAGCTATGGAAAATTTCAGCACCCATGCGAAGTGCATGGCGGAATGATTCTGCTCCAACTGGCATTACCATAAATTCTTGAATGTCTACATTATTATCTGCGTGTTCTCCACCATTTACAATGTTCATCATTGGAACTGGTAGTTGTTTTGCATTGAATCCACCTAAATATTGATATAGTGGCATATCTAAATAATCTGCAGCAGCATGGGCAACAGCAATGGAAACACCTAAAATTGCATTTGCACCAAGGTTTCCTTTATTTTCTGTGCCATCTAATTCGATCATTGCGCGGTCAATTTCTACTTGATCTAATACTGAATAGTTCTCTTCTAGTTCCGCTGCGATTATGTTATTTACGTTATCTACTGCTTTTAGAACACCTTTACCTAGGTATCTCGCTTTGTCACCGTCACGAAGTTCTACTGCTTCATATTCACCAGTAGATGCACCAGATGGAACGATTGCACGACCAAATGCGCCACTTTCTGTAAAAACCTCTACCTCTACTGTTGGGTTTCCACGTGAATCTAATACTTCACGAGCTTGAATTTGTGTAATAATTGGCATTTTTAACTCTCCGTTTCGATTAGTGTTTTACCTGTCATTTCAGGCGGTGTTTCTATCCCTAATAAGTGTAACATGGTTGGTGCTAAATCGGCTAAAATTCCGTCAGGACGAAGCGTAATATTTTTCTTCGTTACAATGACAGGAACAGGATTAGTTGTATGTGCTGTCATTGGCTGACCTTCTAAAGTAGTTACTTCATCGGAATTTCCATGATCAGCTGTAATAATCGCATAGCCGCCTTTTGCAGTGATGGCATCCACTATTTTCCCTAGACATTCATCAACTGCTTCTATTGCCTTAATCGTTGGCTCTAGCATTCCACTATGTCCAACCATATCTGGATTAGCAAAGTTTAAAATGATTGCATCAAAGTTATCTTCTGCAATTTCAGTTAGAAGTGCATCTGTTACTTCATACGCACTCATTTCTGGTTTCAAATCGTACGTTGCAACCTTAGGAGAATTAATCAAAATTCTTCTTTCTCCAGGGAACGTTTCTTCGCGCCCACCACTCATGAAAAATGTCACATGTGGATACTTTTCAGTTTCTGCAATTCGAAGCTGAGTTTTATGATGATTGGAAAGTACTTCTCCAACCGTATTAGATAAGTTCGCTTTTTCAAAAACAACATCCGATACAACCTCATCACTATAATGTGTGAACGTCACAAACTTTAAATTTGTTGGGTGCTTTTCACTTAACTTAAAGCTATCAAATGTTGGTGTATTTAAAGCAAGAGATAATTGAATCGCACGATCAGGTCGGAAATTAAAGAAAATTACTGCATCACCAGAGTCGATTGTTGTAGCTGGCTTTGCATTTTCCTCAATTACGAAAGGAATAACAAATTCATCTGCTACATCTTCTTCGTAGGATTTTAAAATTCCTTCCGTTGCGGATCCGGCAGTTCTTCCGATTCCGTCAACAAGCGCACTATACGTGAGTTCTACTCTATCCCAGCGATGATCACGATCCATTGCATAATAGCGTCCACTTATCGAAGCAAACTTCCCTACACCGATATCCTTCATTTGTTTTTCTGTTTCTTCCACATAACCAATGGCTGTACGTGGTCCAACATCTCGTCCATCTAAAAATCCATGAACAAAAACCTCTTGTAACCCTTCTGCTTTTGCTAATTTCAATAAAGCAAATAAATGGGAATAATGACTATGAACTCCGCCATCCGAAAGTAGTCCCATTAAATGAAGCTTACCACCTGTTTGCTTTACATGTTCTATCGCTGTAAGAAGTTTCGGTTCTAAAAAGAATTCACCTTCACGAATCGATTTATGAATTCGAGTCAGATTTTGATAGACAATTCTTCCTGCCCCGATATTTAAATGTCCTACTTCAGAGTTACCCATTTGACCTTCCGGCAAGCCTACCGCTTCTCCTGATGCTGTAAGTGTTGCATTTGGATATTCAGCCCAATAACGGTCAAAATTAGGTTTGTTCGCTTGTGCTACCGCATTTCCAAATGACTCATCTCTCAATCCAAATCCATCCAAAATGATTAATGCTACTGGGCTTTTAGACATTTTCCCCAGCCTCCAATAGTTTCACAAACGAGTCTACTTGTAAACTTGCTCCACCTACTAAAGCGCCATCAATATGCTCTTTTGAAAGCAATTCTTCAATATTATCCGGTTTTACACTACCTCCATACTGAATACGAACTGCGCTTGCAACTTCTTCTCCAAATCCATCTAGAACTGTTTCACGAATTGCTTGGCACACATCATTCGCATCGTCTGCAGTAGCTGTTTTACCAGTTCCGATAGCCCAAATTGGTTCATAAGCGATAATGGAATTCATAACATTTTCTTCTGAAAGTCCTTCTAAAGCTGCCATTACTTGATTGGAAACCATGCTTTCCGTTTCGTTTTGTTCGCGTTGTTCTAAAGTTTCTCCTACACAAATAATTGGAGTTAAATTGTTTGAAAAAGCAGCTTTTACCTTTTTATTGATAGATTCATCTGTTTCATTAAAATATTGACGTCTTTCGGAGTGACCAATGATAACATGGCTTACACCAAGGTCTTGTAGTTGATGTCCACTAACTTCTCCCGTAAATGCTCCTTCTTTTTCCTCATGCATCGTTTGTGCACCGATAGAAATAAAAGAATCATTTGTAACATGTACAAGTTGATCTAAAAATAATGCAGGCGCACAAATAATTGTTTCCACTTTGCTGCTATCCACTTGTTTTTCTTTAAGTTGAAGAGCGAATTCTTTCGCTTCTGCAAGTGTTTTAAACATCTTCCAATTCCCTGCTATTACGCGTTTACGCATATGAATCTCCTCCATTACTTGTCGTTTAAAGCAGAAACTCCAGGCAAGTCTTTCCCTTCCATAAACTCAAGGGAAGCTCCTCCACCAGTGGATATATGGTCCATTTTATCCGCAACATTGAATTTTTCAACAGCTGCTGCTGAATCTCCACCGCCTATAATTGTATATCCTGCTGTTTCAGCCATTGCGTCTGCTACACCTTTTGTACCACTCGCAAATGCATCCATTTCAAACACACCCATCGGTCCGTTCCAAATGATTAGCTTGCTATTTTTAATGACGTCCGCATATAATGCAGCTGTTTTTGGTCCAATATCTAACCCCATCCAGTCAGATGGAATTTGGTCTATATCGACAACTTTCGTATTGGCATCTTTTGAAAATTCATCCGCTACGACAACATCTACTGGTAAGTGAAAAGAAACACCTTTTTCTTTCGCCTTCTCAATAAAACCTCTCGCCAACTCGATTTTATCTTCTTCTAAAAGAGACTTCCCAATATCATGCCCTTGTGCTTTAGTGAATGTATACGATAAGCCTCCACCGATTAGTATATTATCTACTTTATCTAATAAATGATCGATAACGCCAATTTTATCTTTTACTTTAGCTCCGCCTATAATTGCAGTAAAAGGTCGTTCCGGGTTAGATAGTGCTTTCCCTAATACATCTAATTCTTTTTCCATTAATAGCCCAGAAACAGCAGGTAATAATTTCGCAATACCTTCTGTCGTTGCATGCGCACGATGAGCAGCTCCAAATGCATCATTTACATACACATCCGCTAAGGAAGCAAAGGATTTTGCAAGCTCGGAATCATTTTTTTCTTCTCCAGCATGGAAACGAACATTTTCCAATAAAATAATGTCACCATTTTTCATTTCAGAAACAGCTTGTTCTACTTCAGCACCAATTGATTCATCTAATTTTTTCACTTGTTTGTTTAATAATTTTGCTAAATGCTCTCCAACTTTTGTCAAACGAAGTTCTTCTTTTACTTCTCCTTTTGGGCGTCCCATATGGCTAGCTAAAATTACTTTTGCATCTTGTTCGATTAAATAGTTAATCGTCGGCAATGCAGCTCGAATTCTTGTGTCATCTGTAATTGCTCCATCTTCCATAGGTACGTTAAAGTCTACACGGCAAAATACTCGTTTACCTTGTAAAGTAACATCTTTCATCGTTTGTTTTTCATTCATGAGAATAGCCTCCTAGTAGTAAGAAATGCATAAATCTTCCGCTTAACCTCGACTAGTAAATGTCGGGGCAGTAACATAATACTGTTTTATAAAAATAAGGAGCGAAGGGTAAACCCTTGCTCCTTTTACCCTCTCTCATTATAGAGGTTATTACGCATTATCGCTATGCAAAATCTGTGCAATTCACTTGCTGGATAAGCTTATAGTCCTTTTTTCATCATAAGAAGCGCTAGATCAATACAACGTGCAGAGTATCCTGATTCATTGTCATACCATGATAATACTTTCACCATATTATCACCTAAAACCATTGTTGAAAGTCCATCAATTGTAGAAGATGCTGTATTTCCATTATAGTCAATTGACACTAATGGAAGTTCATTGAAAGCAAGAATTCCTTTTAATTCATTTTCAGAAGCTTTCTTTAAAGCAGCATTTACTTCTTCTACTGTTACTTCTTTTTCAAGTTCTGCTACAAAGTCAACTAAAGAAACATTTGGTGTTGGTACGCGGATTGCCATACCATCTAATTTCCCTTTTAGTTCAGGAAGTACTTTCGCAACTGCTGATGCTGCACCTGTTGTAGTCGGAATCATAGACTCTCCTGCTGCACGAGCACGACGGTAATCACTATGCGGCAAGTCCAAAATGCGTTGATCATTCGTATATGAGTGAATTGTTGTCATCATTCCACGTTTAATACCAAATTGATCTTGCAAAACTTTTGCAAGTGGTGATAAACAGTTTGTTGTACATGAAGCATTTGATATTACATGATCTGTTTCTGGATTATAATTATCCGCATTTACACCCATAACAAATGTAGGCATATTGTCTTTAGCTGGTTGAGATAGAATTACTTTTTTAGCTCCAGCTTCGATATGTTTCCCAGCTTTATCAGCTGTACTGAATAATCCAGTACATTCAATAACGATATCAATTTCTTGCTCTTTCCATGGAAGTGCTGCAGGATCTTTTTCTGCAAATACACGGATTTGTTTTCCGTTCACTACTAAATAATCTCCTTCTGAAGATACTTCTGCTTCGAAGATTCCATGAACTGAATCGTATTTTAATAAGTGTGCTAGCATTGCAGCATCTGTTAAATCGTTGATTGCTACTACTTCTAACTCTTTTTGTTCTAATGCTTCTCTAAATACTTTACGTCCAATACGTCCAAATCCATTAATCGCTAATTTTACTGTCATTTTATTTTCCTCCTAATAGGTTTGTTTTATTATTTTCATCATTTCATTTGCAGCACCTTCGTCGGTCACTAATACAGTTTGTTCAGGCGCTTGTTTAAAATAAGACAATAGTGCTTTTGCTTTTTTGGCACCACCGGCAACTGCAAGTAGATGCTCTATATTTTTTAATTGTTTTAACTGAATTCCAATTGTTCTTATACGGTGGACTGCTTCGCCTTGGTCATTAAAATAATAGCCAAATGCTTCACTTACAGAACCGTTTTCTTTTAGACGCTCGATCTCGTCTTCACTAGAATTTCTTCTTCTAGCCATTTCTTCGGCATCACCTATACCATGAATAACAATATTTGTTCTTTCATATAAATCCATCATTTCTTGTATAAATGGCTCTTTTTTCATCGTAAGATATGCTTCTTCACTCAAACTATCTGGCATATACAAGGTCCGATAAGATCCATTCATTTTGTTAGAGAACAGAGAAACAATCGTATTCGCTTGGAATGTTACATCTTTTCCAACTCCGCCACGTGCTGCGATAAACATTAAATTTTGCCATTTTGTAGTCTCATGAACAAAGTTAGAAATGGATGCAATGGTAGAGCCACCTGTTACTGCAATTATTTTGTCATCCGTCAAAATGCTTTCCAAAAACTTTGCTGCTTCTTGAGATAAAAGCATTGCTGCATTCGTATTAGTATCTGCATTTCCTGGAACAATAATTACTTCTTTTATTTGTAAAATTTTAGAAAGTGTTTGTTCAAGTTGTAATCTTCCTGACCACTCGCGAACGACTTCTTTCAATTCCATTAATATTTTTGTACCTTCTGGAGAAATAGCTGCTCCATCACGTGATATATCAATTAATCCTTGTTTTCTTAATGCATCTAATTCTTTTCGAGTGTCTCTTTCTGACAAACCTAATTGTTCCCCTAAAACTCGACGACCAATCCCTTTGGAAAGTTGAATCATTTGAAGTATTTGATACCTTTTTTGTAACAAATCACTCATTTCAGGAATTAGCTTTAATTGAGCTGTGAGTAAAGACTCCATTTTTCACTTCCTAACTAGTTGGTACGTTTTTGTCCCACTTAATTAAAAATTGTCCCAGTGACTTAAAAAAAAAGTGAATTACTAAAATCATCATACAATATTATATTCACATATGCAATACTAGTGCATTATTTTTGGAAAATATTGTGTCAGTAAATAGTTGAAGGTAAAATTTTCTATATTGAGAGTATCTACTTGGAACTTGCGAATAGTTGAGGAAATGTTGCGAGTATGCTTATGAATATTGCGAGTAGCGCACAATCTGGAACATTATTTAAGTAATGTTTCCAGTATTGTTGCGTAATCTACTTGTCCGTATTGAATAATTTCTCCTTCGAATTCAACAACTGGAATCATCAACATATATTTTTCATGAAGTTCCTCATCTTCTTCTATATTCACTTCATTTATTTCAAATGCTATATCTTCCTGTACAAGTTTCAGCATAAGTCTTGCCTCTTCGCATAAATGACAACCTGGTCTAGTGTAGAATTGGACAATCATTTTATATCATCTCTCCTTAAAAATATTTGTTACGTTTAATTATATCTTGTTCTAATTTTTATTCTTTCTCAAAAAAAGAAGAGCCTCTGCTCTCCTCGCACTCATAGTTTCAATACAAACTCTGCTTCTCCATCATTGATCTTGCCTGTTTTTTGGAATCCGAAGCTTTCGTATAGTTTTATGGCTACTTCATTGTCTGGCTCCGTCGATAGATAGATCGTTTCACAGCCATCCAGCTGCTTCATTTCGTCCAAGATCAACTGTACAGCCTCTCTACCGTAGCCCTTTCCCTGACAGGTATAATCAATCATTAAACGACATATCCAGTAATTGTTAGTATCTTCATCTAATCCATACATCGCGAAACCAATAGTCTTGTCCTCAACCTCTATTCCTCTTACAATCCATCCAGTCTCATAAATCGATTGTGCAATAGATAGCGCATTGGAGGCTACAAATTTTTCAACTACAGTCGCATTCCCATCCTCATTCGTCGTCAATAAAACCGTTCGTAGCCAGTTATCCTTGTTTATCTCTACTAGTTTCATTCCCAAATCCCCCATTCATTACTTTATCGGAATAATTACATTAGACACATCAAGGGAAAATAAAACAAAGAAAAAGCCCTACTTAAGGGCATTTTTCCATTTTTATTTACCACTTACGTCCCGCTCCGCCGCCTCCGGAACTACCTCCGCCGAAGCCACCGAAACCGCCGCTTGATCCTTTTCCACCACCTCCGAAGCCGCCACCAAAGCCACCTCCGAAACTTCCTGGACCAAACATAGTAGAGCGACGTCGTCTACCGTTACTACCTCCGCCGCCTCCACCATTTCTCATGATTGTATATATAAAATAAATTACAACAACAATTCCAATAATAGTGGAAAACGAGAAGCCTTCATTAGATGAAGCTGGATTTTGCGGTTCCGAAAGCTCGCCTTCTAATCCATATTCTTTTGCTACTTCATTATAGAGTACTTGATACGTAGAAAGAACTGCTTCATTCACAGAACCTTGTTCTAAAAATGGATACGTATATTCATCCAGTATCCGTCCAATTTTCCCATCAGGTAATGCCCCTTCAAGACCTTGGCCAACTGAAATATATACATCTCTATTACCTTTTTTAGTAGGATCTGTTTCTATCACAAATAAAACACCATTATTCTTTTTTTGATCACCAATACCAAACTTTCGAATGACATCTACACTAAATTGATTAACATCTTGCCCGTTTAATGAATTTATAATCATGACGACAATTTGTGAACCAGTTGCTTTATCTAATTTAAGTCCAAGCTCTTCTATTTGTTTTTTAGTCGATTGGGACAAAAATCCTTCATAGTCTTGCACGTAGGATTCACCAGGAATAGGTTTTGGTATATTAGATGCTGCTACCGTTACTAATGGAATAGAAAGAAATAGCAGTAGCGCAACTATGAGCATTCGCGCAACTTTTCTCATTACTTGCCATCTCCATTAAAATCAACAACAGGAGCTTCTTTTGCATTTGGATCCGCTTTAAAATATTCTTTTTGATCGAAGCCAAAAACAGAAGCAACAATACTTCCTGGCATACGTTTTACTTTTTTATTGTAGTTTGAAACTACTTCATTATAGTCTTGTCTAGCAACGGACAAACGATTTTCTGTTCCAGCAAGTTCATCCATTAATTGACGAAAGTTTGCATCAGCTTTTAAAGCAGGATAATTTTCTACTACTACTAACAATCTACTCAGTGCTCCAGATAACTGATCATTCGCAGCTGCCTGTTCCGCTGGCGTGTTTGCTCCTGCTAACTTAGAACGTGCATCTGCGATATTACTAAGTACTTCTTTTTCATGTGAAGCAAAGCCCTTTACTGTATTCACAAGATTTGGAATCAAATCCATACGACGTTGTAATTGGTTTTCAACTTGGGCATATGCTTGGTTGACATCTTCTTCTCCATTTACAAAACCGTTATAGCTCGGCACTAATATAGCCGCAAAAACAGCAATTATCACAATAATAATTACAAGCGGCCCTAATAATTTCTTCATCTCATTCACCTCTAATTAAGTATATTATATTTCTACCTTTAAATCTAAAATGCGAAACCTACTTAACTATACGAAAAAAACATTAAATGGTTTCAAAAAGTCTTGTACTTTCCTTTTGATTAATATAAGTGTTTTGGGGTAAAGATGAATAGAATAGTGAACTTTTAAAGAGGTGATTCAAATAAATAATATGAGCGACCATCATAATTCTATGACTACTGAAGCTATTGACACTCTTGAAAAGATACAGGGGAAGTTTCCCGGAGCACGTCGCGCACATGCTAAAGGGTTGTTTTATGAAGCAAACTTTACACCTAATGGCAATGCAATACCTTATACTACTGCAGCGCATCTTCAAAATGAAGCTGTACCTGCAACGGTTCGCTTTTCTAACAGCCCTCCAAATCCTACTGCAGCCGATTTTCTTTCTCCTGTCAAAGGAATGTCCGTACAGTTTCACCTACCAAATGGAACAACCAGTCATCTGGTCAGCACGACAATTCCTAAATTTATAACAAAAGATCCGGAAACTTTTATAGACATGCTAAAAATTTTGACAGCTGACAAAACGGGTCATGATAAAGTGGATTTAGGATTAGGTATACTGAATATCCTTAAAAAATATCCAGAAAGAAAAAATATACTACATGCACTGAAAGACCAATTTAAACAACCACCCATAAGTTATGCTAAGCTCAATTATTACCCAATTCACGCTTTTTATTTTATGAATAAAGAAGGAAAACGCCAAGCTATTAAATATGAATGGCAACCTGACGAAAAAAATTCTCAGAGAAAATCGATAGGAACAATAACTTCTCCCGACTATCTAAGTGAAGAACTCCACCTTAGAGTTCTTAATGGATCTGTTTCATTTAACTTAGTCATTCGTTTAGGAGAAGAGGGTGATGTTACGGATGACCCGACAGATCCTTGGCCGGACAACAGGCAAAAGGTTGTCGTTGGCCAACTAACTTTAACTAAAATCCTATTTCCAAATGAAGCTATTTTATTTGACCCAACCATAGTCTCAGATGGCATCGAACTTACAAATGATCCAGTACTTCATTTTCGTCATGATGCATACGCCATTTCATTTGAAAGGCGCAGGAAAAATGAATAAAAAAAACACTTTAACCATGTGTACCATGTTTAAAGTGTTTCATGTTTTTTACTTTTTTGATGCCCTCGGCGAGGATCGAACTCACATTCCAAGCTTCGGAGGCTTGTGTGTTATCCATTACACTACGAGGACAAGCGATCTATCTATTATACAAATAGAACGTGCAAAATTCAACCTATCATTTTGAAGCTTAAAATTTGACCTTCCTTGACCATAATGTGTATGATAAAGTTACAACTGAGAGAATATTTCTCAGTAATCAACTTACAATACCACCTTTGAAGGAGGCAATCAGGATGAATTTAATTCCTACAGTTATTGAACAAACAAATCGTGGAGAACGTGCATACGACATTTATTCACGATTACTAAAAGACCGTATTATCATGCTTGGAAGTGCTATTGATGATAACGTTTCTAACTCCATCGTTGCCCAACTATTATTTTTAGAAGCAGAAGATCCAGAAAAAGATATCTCCATCTATATCAATAGCCCAGGCGGAAGCATTACAGCTGGTATGGCAATCTACGATACAATGCAGTTCATCAAACCAGATGTACAAACAATTTGTATCGGTATGGCTGCTTCCATGGGAGCATTTCTACTAACTGCTGGAACACCAGGAAAACGTTATGCTCTTCCTAACGCTGAAGTTATGATTCACCAACCACTTGGTGGAGCACAAGGGCAAGCAACAGAAATTGAAATTGCCGCTAAACGTATCTTATACCTACGCGATAAATTAAACCAAATTATTTCAGAACGCACAGGTCAACCAATCGAAGTAATCGCTAGAGATACAGATCGTGATAACTTCATGACTGCAGAACGAGCAAAAGAATATGGTTTAATCGACCACATCATTTCTCGTAGCGAAATGAAAAAAGCTTAATAACAATTGTACCCAGGGAAACTCCAATTTCCTTGGGTATTTTTTTACAAAGTATAGCTACTTTTGGACACATTATGTACCTCTCCGCGCCTACACTACGTTTATCAGCACCTAAAAACTAGATGCTATTACTACTATCGCACAACACTGAGTATATCTGAGTACCACTTATTCGTTATCAGCACATTACGAGATATTATAAGCACCTAAACTGTCGCTATCAGCACCTTACTAGATGCTATAAGCGCCTAAACAGCGGTTGCGCACCTTGAAAGTACCTATCAGCGCCTAAACCGTCGCTGTAAGCACCTTACGAGATGTCATCAGCACCTAAAAACTAGATGCTATTACTACTATCGCACAACACTGAGTATATCTGAGTGCCACATAACACAGATTGAACACCACATAAATTGTCACGAGTACCACATAGACTGGCCCGAGCACCACATACTCGCTATCAGCACCTTACAAGATGTCATAAGCACCTAAACAGCTGTTTCGAACTAGTGACTTATCAACGAAAAAAAAAAAACGCCTTTTCGTCCGGAATGACGAGGGAGGCGTTACTTTTTATGCTTCATTTGAGATAAATTTTGCAAGGGCTTCTACTGCTTCTTCTTCATCAGAGCCTTCAGCGCTTAAGCTTACAGTTATTCCTTTGCTTATCGCTAAGCTCATGATTCCCATAATACTTTTTGCATTTACTTTTTTGTCTTCCTTTTCTAAGTAAACGTCAGCAATATAACGATTAGCTTCTTGAACAAATAATGCTGCTTGTCTTGCTTGCAACCCTGCTGGTAATTTCACTTCGACATGTTTTTCTGTCATGATTATACGCTCCATTTCACTAAATTGTCTCGCCTCTACGAAGTGCATCTGCAATTTCATCTATTTTTCGTAAACGATGATTTATACCGGATTTACTTACGTTCCCAGTCGAAACCATTTCACCTAATTCTTTCAATGTAACATCTTGGTATTCAACACGCAACCTTGCAATTTCTCTTAATTTTTCTGGTAATTGATCTAGACCAACCGAATTCTCGATAAAACGTATATTTTCTACCTGTCTAATAGCGGCACTAATCGTTTTATTTAGATTCGCCGTTTCACAGTTAACGAGACGATTTACACTGTTTCGCATATCTCGTATAATTCGAACATCCTCAAACTTTAATAATGCATTATGCGCGCCAGCAATGCTTAAGAAATCGGAAATTTTTTCTGCTTCCTTTAAATAAGCAACATATCCTTTTTTTCGTTCGATCGTTTTTGCATTTAACTCAAATTCATTCATCAGTTCTACGAGTGCATCACTATGTGTTTTATATAATGAATAAATTTCTAAATGATAGGAAGACGTCTCAGGATTATTAACGGATCCTCCTGCTAAGAAAGCTCCCCTTAAATAAGCACGTTTACAGCATTTCTTTTTCACAAGTTCTTTTGATATCGAATATTCGAATTGAAAGCCCTCATTTAATATTTTCAAATCTTCTAGTAAATTCTTTGCACCTTCACGAACACGACAAATATAAATATTATTTTTTTTCAATCTCATTTTTTTTCGAACAAGCAATTCTACTTGATATGGGTATAAAGATTTTATCAAAGTATATAGCCTTCTTGCTATTGCAGCGTTTTCTGTTTGAACATCTAAACTAAGCATTTTATTGCTAAATGACAAAGAACCATTCATCCGAATAAGTGCGGAAAGTTCAGCTTTTGCACAGCATGGTTTCGATTCTTCTTGCGTCATTTCTTTTTTTGTTTCAGAAGCAAACGACATATCCGTTTCCCCCTTTCTTGCTAGAGACTGCTAACGATCATTCTATTAACCCGCATACTCTACTAGCCATTTTGCGACTTTGATGGAATCATGGCGAACTGCACCATCATACACAACTGAAATATCTTTCTTTACGATTTCTATATCTAATGTTTCTAATACTTCTACATCTATTTTAACAGGAGAAGCTTTTTCTTGTTTATATAAATACTGCACGTTTTCAGGAATTTCTTCCTTGCTAATTAAAACAGTATCGATAAAATTTTCTCCCATATGATCGATAAGTGCTTGAACATGATCTGAGGCAGTATAATTACTCGTTTCCCCTGCTTGAGTCATTAAATTACAAATATATACTTTCTTAGCTTTAGAACTTATTATTGCTTTTTTTATATCTTCTACTAATAAGTTAGGAAGAATACTCGTATAAAGGCTTCCCGGTCCAATTGCTATGATATCAGCTTCTGCAATGGTTTTAAGTGTTTCCGGTAACGGTTTCACATCTTCGGGAGTAATGAACACTTTTTTTATTTTCTGACCATACTTCGGAATTTTGGATTCTCCACTTATTATTGCATTATCCTCGTATTGCGCATGAAGTGTAACTAGCTGGTTTGCAGCCGGAAGTACTTTTCCATGCACCTTCAATACTTGGCTCATTTCTCGAATTGCATTGGCGAAATCACCGGTAATAGAAGTTAATGCAGTTAACATTAAGTTCCCTAAAGAATGACCTTCTAATTCAGTGGCATTGGAAAAACGATACTGAAACATTTCCTCCACAAGAGGCTCTACATCTGATAGTGCAGCTAAAACATTTCGAACATCACCAGGTGGTGGAATATCATATTCATCTCGTAATCGTCCAGAACTTCCACCATCATCAGCTACAGTAACAATTGCTGTAATATCGATTGGAAATTTCTTTAAACCACGAAGTAAAGTTGATAATCCCGTACCCCCACCAATTATTACTATTTTCTTTTGGTGTTGTGTACGATTCATTACTTCATTCCTTTCTTATTGTAACATCTCTGTGCGTAATAATCGTTTTATCGTCTGCTTTTAATTGTTTTCCAAAGTATTCTGCAAGTGTAACTGATCGGTGTTGTCCACCAGTACATCCAAATGCAATGACAAGTTGGGTTTTACCTTCCCGTTTATATTGAGGAATCATAAATAAAAACAAGTCTGTTAACTTTTCAATTAACGTTTTTGTGTCACCCCATTTTAAAACATAACTAGAAACTTCCTCATCTAATCCCGACTTCAATCGTAATTCCTCTATATAATAAGGATTTGGGAGAAAACGAACGTCAAATACTAAATCCGCATCAATAGGAATGCCATGTTTAAAGCCAAATGACATGACATTTACAGTAAAAACCTTACTTCCTTTTGCAGAAAATTCATCTTGTATTTTTTCACGTAGTTCACGAGGTTTCATTTTGGATGTATTATAAATGAATTGTGCCCTTCCTTTTAAATCAGATAATAACTCTCTTTCTTTTTTTATCCCATCTAAAGGAAGTCCAGAGTTCGCTAGTGGATGAGATCTCCTAGTTTCTTTATACCTTCTCACTAAAGCTTCATCTTCCGCGTCTAGGAATAAAACTTTAGGAGTAACAGAAGTTGCTTCCTGAAGTCTATTAACCGAATCAACTAAAGTATGAAACATTTCTCCCCCTCGTAAATCCATTACAGCTGCAATATTACGAGGTTGTTTATTGGAATCTATCATTAAATTGATAAATGTACCTAAAAGTTCTGGAGGTAAATTATCGATACAATAATAGCCAAGGTCTTCAAAGCTTTGAATCGCTACAGTCTTTCCTGCCCCCGACATACCAGTGATAATAACCACTTCAGTTTCAAGCTTTTGCTGACTTTCCATTGTTTACTTCTCCCTCCACTGACTGTTGAATCGTTTCTTTTATTAACGTAAAGTCTTGTGTGTATACAAATGTACCATATTGTATTCCTTGCTCTCGAACAGCAAATAGCAGATTCGTTCGATCTCCTTCTGCCATAGGTAATACATGTAATTCTTCTACTGGATGCCATTCTAAGATGCCTTCTTTTGTTTCTTGAAAAGGAGTTCCTTCTAAATCTTTTGCGACAAATGTAAATAGCATCCACTCATCTATTTGGTTACCGTTTTCTTCTATAACCATTGTATATATTCCCTTTAAATGAGGATCGATTGGAATCGTATTCGTCTCTTCTGTAAACTCTCTAATAGCAGAATTAAGAATGGATTCACCAACTTCCATTTTTCCTCCTGGGGCAACGTACCAGTTTCTTCTAGGCTTTTTCAATAAAAGAACTTGCCCGTCTTTGCATATGAGTAAATTTGCGATTCGCTGCAAGAATAATCACTCCAAAACTATCTATACTTATTATTAAATATTATACATGAAATTCATTTGAAATGCGCAACTGCCCTTTAAGAACCCCTTGTTCTTCTCTAATTTCCGAGTGCTTGGGACGAAACATTGGCTCCTGCGGTTACTCGTCGAAAAAAACATTGGCTACACTATTACCGGGAGAGTTTTATGGAATGCTCTCGTATAGGTCGTTAACGCTCTCGTTAAAGTGGATTGCTCTCGCATTGGCGAAGAGTGCTCTCGTATCTGCCGTTAACGATCTCGCTAAAGCGAATTGCTCTCGCATTGGCGGAAAGTACTCTCATAGCACAGACATTGGAGTCTAGACAGTTACGAATAGTTTACATTTTCTTATAACACTCAAAAAGAGGCTGCTTCATCGATTGAAATCGAGAAACAGCCTGTCCAAATATTGCTTATATAAAAAGGGGTATTTATACTCCTTAATATACACCTTATTTATTTCAATAAGGTTACAATTGGATTAAAATAACATTAAGTTATACGTTTGCAGTATTTTTATCTTTTAGGTTTTCAATATAATGTTGTGCAGCTTGAGCAGCTATACTGCCATCTCCAGTTGCAGTAACAATTTGTCGTAGCATTTTTTCGCGTACGTCCCCAGCGCCAAAAATTCCAGGTACAGATGTTTCCATTTTTTCATTCGTAACGATATATCCATTATCATTTAAGATACCTAAGTTCTTGAATGGTTTTGTTAACGGTAACATTCCTACGTATACAAAAACTCCGTCTGTTTCGAAATCTCGTTCAGACCCATCTACTGTAGAGACCAATTTCACGCCAGCTACTTTTCCGTCTTTGCCATTAATTTCTTTTAATGTAGTATTCCAAATAAAGTCGATTTTTTCATTGGCAAATGCACGATCTTGTAGAATCTTTTGAGCACGTAGTGCATCGCGACGGTGAACAATCGTTACTTTTTCTGCAAACTTAGTCAAAAACGCACCTTCTTCAACAGCAGAATCTCCGCCGCCTACAACAACAAGTCTTTTTCCTTTAAAGAATGCACCATCACAGACCGCGCAATAACTTACTCCGCGTCCTCCAAGTTCCGATTCTCCTGGAATTCCCATTTTCTTATATTCAGCACCAGATGAAATAATTACCGCTAATGCTTTATATTCTTTTCCACTTACTTTTACCGTTTTATATTGTTCGCCATCTACGATTTCTGCAACGTCACCGTATGCATACTCAGCACCGAATTTCTTTGCATGATCGAACATTTTTGTAGAAAGTTCAGGTCCTAAAATCGTTTCAAAACCTGGATAGTTTTCTACTTCTTCTGTGTTCGCCATTTGTCCACCAGGAATTCCGCGTTCAATCATAAGCGTTGAAAGATTGGCACGAGAAGTATATACAGCGGCAGTCATCCCCGCAGGTCCAGCTCCAATTATTATTACATCATAAATTTTTTCTTCAGTCATTGCTAATTCCCCCTACAATTCTACTAACACTCAATCTATAGGATTTTTGTACTTGCTTCAACTATTTTGCTTATGCATCAAATAGCGGCAAAAACTGAATTAGTTCATTGACATATTTGGTCAAGGTATTTGTAGTAATCCCATACTGATCCGCAAAATACTTTTTCGTCACATTTTTGGAACGTGATGATTCAAACATATACTCAGTTGCAGCTGCTAATGCTTTTGGATTTTTGAAGCCATATCCCTTTTCTAGCGCACGTTCTATCAACATAAACCACATTTGAAACAAGTAAGTAGCTGATTGCGCAAGGGGTTTATATTTTTCATATAACAAATCTGTTGCAGCAATTGCTCGTACAAAGGCTTTTTCTGCGACAGACTTTTCATCAAATGAATGTCCTAGTGATTGTGCTAAAAATAATTTCTCCATCGTACTCAATTCTTCTACTTTAATCCATTGAGGATGAGAAATTATTTCTTGCCGATGCTTCGATTTTCCTAACAAATAAAAGCCAAAGATTCGTTCACTTACATGTTTACTTTGAAGCTTCTCCAAAATGAATTCTTTTTGATGTTCTGACCCATGGGAGTTTATATCTTTCATTTGAGGTAACCATGGCTCGAATCCCGCTTTTTCTGGATCTAGTTTGAGAAGTGTCTTCCAAGCATTTCGCGCAATTTCCTCATGCCCCGCAAAGTATGCAGAATGAGCTAACCAAAAATAAAATCCAGGGTCCCCTTCAAAGCCTTTTCGTTGTAAGCTTCGTAACCATTTAAAAGCTTCTTCATATTTTCCAATTAATGCGAAAGTTGCACCCATTTTATATCGATGCTCGATAAAGTAGGGATTAATCTTAGATAGGAAATCACTAATTTCTTCTAATTCTTCTGTATTTTTTTCATAATAATGAATAACAGCTAAATTACATAGCGCATGAATATTGCCTCTATTTTCACTTAAAACTTGATGAAGTAAGGCTTTTGCTTGCTCTTCTTCTCCTATATAGAAATAAGCGAGTGCCAAGTTATTGTAAGCTGCCCAAAAGTCAGGATTATCAATTATCAATGATTCCAACAATTCTACAGCTTCAGGAAATTTTCCTTGCTCCATTAAACGTCGGGATTTTTCCTGAAGAAAAAGAGCTTCACTAGACGGACTCTCCATTTCCAATGATTCCAAATCTTCTTGCTCAGTGAAGTCTACTATTTCCATTGCTTCTTCTGTATACTCTCCGCGAATATCGATTTCTAAATACAATCTTGCAAATCTATTGGCATCCATGAAATTGCCTAAATGTGCATTTACTTCGGACAGGAAAAAAACAATTTCTGACTCTTTAGGATCAATATCATGTGCTTTTCTTAGAAGTTCATGTGCAAAGTCAAAGTTATCTAATTCCATTTGTAAGATGGCATATTGCATTAAAATTAATGGATCATCCGGACTTAAATCTACAGCTCTTTTTAAATATTTATGTGCTTTTTCATATTGTTCTTTTTGAAGCTCATCTAATGCTTTTTTATAGTAGTATTCGCCTGTAGGCAAAAATGAAATAATATTTTCTTTTAATATCTTTTTACTTTTTTTATTCAAGATAATCCTCCGAAAAATAATAAGGAACGTATCTCAACGCCTTGCGTAAGTGAACCCATTTTTTATCAACCCTGCTTGATAAAAGTTTGTAGCATTCACCTGCTAGAGGCTTTAACGTCCCTTATCAGTATATTCTTCAGTATATCATAAACAATTATTTTTTATGTGTTTTACTCTCATGTCTTTTTTGCAATACTTGTAAAAGGTCATAGAAGCTTACTTTTTGATTTTGCAAGAGCACTAGCATGTGGTAAATAAGATCCGCTGCTTCCCACTTCAATTCTTCGCCGTCATTATTTTTAGAAGCGATAATCACTTCAGCAGACTCTTCCCCAACCTTCTTACATATTTTATCTACACCTTTTTCAAATAAATAAGTAGTGTATGCTCCTTCTGGCATTTCTCTTTCTCTCTCTTCAATAATTTGAATCAAAGAAGTAATTACATTGTAGCCAACAGTATCTGCAAATTTCTCAACTGTATTGTGGAAGCAAGTTTCTTCCCCAGTGTGACAGGCTGCTCCATTTGGCAATACTTCGACCACTAGCGCGTCAGAATCACAATCTTTTCGAATCGAAATGACTTGTTGCGTATTTCCGGAAGTTTCCCCTTTATGCCATAATTCCTGTCTACTTCTACTGAAGAACCAAGTTTCCTTCGTTTCTACTGTTTTTGTATACGCTTCTTTATTCATATATGCAAGGGTTAATACCTCTCTTGTTAGAGCATGTTGAACAATAACAGGGATAAGTCCTTTTTTATCAAATTTCAATTTTTTCATTTTACCTCTACTCCTCTTTCACGGACGTAATTTTTCACTTCACGTACACTTGTTTCTTTAAAATGAAAAATGGAAGCAGCTAGTGCAGCATTCGCATTAGCTTCTGTAAAGGCAGATAAAATATGTTCCACATTTCCAGCTCCGCCACTAGCAGTCACTGGAATTGAAACAGCATCTTTTACAAGTTTGGTAACTGCAATATCGTACCCATCTTTTTCACCATCACGATCCATACTTGTAAGTAAAATTTCTCCAGCCCCGAGTTTTTCTACTTCTTTTGACCAGTCAACTACTTTCCATTCTGTTTTCTTTTGTCCCCCATGTGTATAAACAAACCACTCTTGATCCTTCTCGGACCATTTTACGTCGATTGCGACAATGATTTTATTAGAACCAAATAATTTTGCACCGTTTGTAATAAGAGATGGATTATTAATAGCTGCACTATTAATCGAAACCTTACTTGCTCCTGCATCTAATAATTGCTGCATATTTTCTGTCGTACGAATACCACCACCAACGATTAGAGGAATTGAAATTTTTTCCGCTGTCTTTTTCACGACATCAATCATAGTTTCACGGCCTTCTATCGAAGCCGATATATCTAAAAATACTAGCTCGTCCGCACCTTCTTTATCATAAAATGCAGCTAGTTCTACAGGATCTCCAGCGTCTCTTAATCCTACAAATTGAACCCCTTTAACAACTCGTCCATCTTTCACGTCAAGACAAGGAATGATCTTCTTTACCATTTCGTAACCTCCTGCAAAGCTTCTGTCAAAGTAAACCGATTATTATATAATGCTTTTCCCGTTATTACGCCACGGACTGTTGTTTCTTTCGCTAGCTTTGCAACGTCGCCGATATCTTCTAGTGAGCTAATTCCTCCTGATACGATAATGGAAAGTCCAGTTGCTTCTGCAAGCTCTTTGTTTGCAACTAAATTTGGTCCTTGAAGCGTGCCATCTGTTGCAATGTCAGTGAAAATGACATGTTTAACACCTTTTGAGGCAAAATACTGTCCAACTTCAACGGCTGATTGTGTAGATGTTTCTAACCAACCATGTGTAGCCACCATTCCATCTTTAGCATCAAGTCCAATAACAATTCTTTCTCCACCAAACTCATTGATTAAATCTGCAACTGTTTCCGGTTGTGATATCGCAAGACTGCCAATAATGACACGATTCACTCCATTTTCTAAATATAATCGGACATCGTCTTTAGAACGAATTCCTCCACCAATTTGCACATTCACAGGAAGCTCTTTTGCAATTCGGATTACTTCCTGAGCATGAATTTTCTCCCCGTCTTTTGCACCATCTAAATCGACAAGATGAATCCAAGTTGCACCCTCATCTGTAAACTTTTTAGCCATATCAAATGGAGATTCTCCGTAAATAGTTTCTTGCTCATAATCGCCTTGATATAGACGGACACATTTTCCGCCCTTCATATCAATCGCTGGGTAAACTTGAATAGACGTCATATCGGTACTCTCCCTTTATTATGTAAGAAGTCCTTTTGTGGAAGGGACACCTTTCACACGTTCGTCTTTTGTAATAGCATCATCAATCGCTCGTGCTAATGCTTTGAAAATTGCTTCAATCATATGATGTGTATTCATTCCGTAATGTACAATGACATGCACATTCATACGAGCTTCCAGTGCGAATTTCCAAAGAAACTCATGGACAAGCTCAGTATCGAAATTCCCTACTTTTTGTGTCGGGAATTGAGCACGGAATTCTAAATGCGGTCGGTTGGAAATATCAATCACTACTTGTGCTAGTGCATCATCCATTGGTACAAATGCATTTCCATATCGCTTAATACTTTTTTTATCTCCTAATGCCTCTTTCACTGCTTGACCCAGTACGATTCCAATGTCCTCTGTAGTATGATGATCATCGATATGTGTATCGCCATTTGCTTTTATTGTTGCATTAAATAATCCATGTTTCGTAAATAAATCGAGCATATGGTCCATAAAAGGAACGCCAGTATCAATTACTGCTTTTCCTTCGCCATCTAAATCTATTTCAACAAGTACCTTTGTTTCATTTGTCATTCTTTCTATTTTAGCCATTCTTTTATTTATCAATTGAATTCCTCCTTACGCCAGCTTCGTGACTCGACTGAACGTGCATGCCCTTCTAATTGCTCCAATCTTGCTAAACGAGCAATTTTCGGATATTGTTCTTGCCACATTTCTTCCGAATAATATACAACACTTGTTTTCTTCATAAAATCATCCACGCATAATCCACTCGAAAATCTAGCCGTGCTATTTGTAGGAAGTACATGATTAGTCCCCGCAAAATAATCCCCAACTGGTTCACTACTAAATCTTCCGATAAAGATTGCTCCGGCATGCTTAATTTGTTCACTAATTTTTTCTGGCTGGTCCGTCATAATTTCTAGATGCTCCGGTGCAAGCTCATTCACTGCATCTACTGCTTGGTTTAGAGTTTCAGCAATATAAATAAGACCGAAGTTTTCAATCGAAGCTCTCGCAATTTCTTCACGTGGGAGCTGTTTTAATTGTTTCTCTACTTCTAATTGGACCTCTTTTGCGAGTTTTTCGCTTGTTGTTATTAAAACAGAACTTGCAAATCGATCATGCTCTGCTTGTGCTAACAAATCAGATGCAACTTCATCCGCAAAGGCGGTATCATCGGCAATGATCGCAATTTCACTTGGACCTGCAATCATATCAATCGCTACTTTTCCAAATACTTCTCTTTTTGCAAGCGCTACATAGCTATTGCCTGGACCAGTTATTTTATCTACGGATTTAATTGTTTCAGTACCATAAGCAAGTGCTGCAATTGCCTGAGCACCTCCGACTTTATAAATTTCCGTTATTCCAGCAATACGAGCTGCTACAAGTACGGATGCTGGAAGCTTTCCTTCTTTTGATGGTGGTGACACAATGACTATTCGTTTAACTCCAGCAACCATTGCTGGAATGGCATTCATTAATACAGAAGATGGATAAGCAGCAGTACCTCCAGGGACATACAATCCAACTGCATCTAATGGTGTAATTTTATATTTTATATAAGAACTTTTTTCCAAAAGGAAATCAATATTTGGATGTACTTGCTGCGAGTGAAATGCTCGAATATTAGCAGCGGCTTCCTCTAAATCTTTAACCAATTGTGGGTCAAAGTTGTTAAATGCTTCTTCTATCTCTTCTTTCGTCACTTGTAGGTTTGAAAGCTTTGCTCCGTCCCATTTCTCTGTATAGTCAAAAAGAGCCTTATCCCCATTTTGACGAACATGATCAATCACTTGACGTACAGTTCTTACATGATCCACATTTGCTTGTTCCACTGAACGTTGTAATGAAATTGTATTGGATAGCTTTGCTATTTTCATAGGATTCCCTACCTTTTGTTCAATTCATTTTTTAATCGCGCTACGAATTCTTTTATTCGTTCTCGTTTCACTCGATAGCTTACAGGATTAACAATTAGTCGAGAAGATATGTTTACTATTCTTTCATATTCGACTAGTCCGTTTTCTTTTAACGTTTGACCTGTAGAAACGATATCAACAATTCGATCCGCTAATCCAATCATTGGTGCTAACTCAATAGAACCATTTAACTCAATGATCTCCACTTGCTCCCCTTTTTCCTTATAAAAGTTCGTTGCGATGGTCGGATATTTTGTTGCAACTCTTGGTGCTATTTCATTCATTTTCGTATTTGGAAGTCCAGCACTAGCGATATAGCAATTACTAATACACAAATCAAGTAACTCATGGACATCGCGCTTCTGCTCCAACAATACATCTTTTCCAGCAATCCCAATGTCTGCAACTCCATGTTCGACATATACTGGGACATCCATTGGTTTAGCTAAAATAAATTGAATTCGCTCGTTCGGAGCTTCCACGATTAACTTTCTCGAATCATTTATTTCTTTAGGTAAATCAAAACCTGCTTCCACAAACAATTTATATGCTTCTTCAAATATGCGCCCTTTTGGCATTGCAATTGTTAGTTCATTCACGCAAAGAACCACCTTCTGAAACGATTATTACTTCATCAAAGCTTTTAGTATATGCATTTAAATCATTTACACTTTCTATATATTGAAGCGTTACTCGTTCTGCTGCTTTTTTTCTTCTCTCTTCTGCAAGCTCATTTGCTTTGGAATAAAATCCTTCTTGGAATAAAAAGAGTGTATGTTTTTCCTTTATTTCTTTTGGAGGTAGTACTTCTAAGAGTCTATCTACCCTTATCCCAAATCCAATAGCTCCAACTTTTTCATTAAACTGTTTAAATAGTTCATCGTATCTACCGCCGTTACCAATAGGAAACCCACTTCCTTCAGCATGAATTTCAAACAGCATACCTGTGTAATAACTCATATGACTCGCTAGCGTAAAATCAAAAGATACAATAGAAGAATCGCTTAATTGTATTTCTAATAAACGTTGTAATTGTTTCACTTGATCCATTAAATACTGCTGCTCGTCCGTTAAGAATGGTCGCAAACTCTCTAATTCCTTAGAGTCTACTGTATAATCAATCAGTTTTATGAGGTTCTTTTTTTGTTTGTCCAACAGTTGCATTTCTTCTAGCTTTTGTTCAAAACCAACAAGATTTTTTTCTACTAAAAGTTGTCTCAAAGAGTCCACTTGTTCTTCTGTTTTTGTATTATTCGTTAGTATTGCTGATAGCACTCCTGCGTGCCCAATAGTAATTCGAAAGCTCTCTATTCCTAGTGCTTTTATAAGTTCGACTGCTGTATGAATAATTTCGCTATCTCCATACGCACTAAAGTCTCCAATCAATTCTAGCCCCAGTTGTTCAAACTCCGCTGGTCTTCCACCTTCTCGATGTTGTGCACGAAATACGTTTGCGAAATATGCTAAACGTAAGGGATTTTTTTCTTTTAATAGTTTGGAAGCTGCTATTCTTGCAATCGGAGTAGTCATGTCGGGACGTAAAACGAGCATTTCCCCTTGATTGTCTACTAATTTAAATAGTGATGACTCATCTATGGCAGAAGCTTTTCCAATCGTTTCAAAGTACTCGACCGATGGCGTTTTTATAAAGTCATATCCTTTGTTCCGAATAAAATCTCTCGCTGTCGAACGAATATATTCCTTCTGCTCATTTACTTCCGGAAAAGAATCTCTCATTCCTAAAGGTTTCTCAAACATTTGAATCTTACTCATTCGATTCACTCCTAATTTCACTTTAATACACTAGAGTACTAGCGTGATAAATTATTTAAAATTCTATCCTATTTCCTTCAATTCGTCAACACTATACATTCATCCCCAACTTATAAGAAAAAAATGCTCAAAGTACACCTAGGCTCACCATTTCTGAAGATATTACCAAAGAAAACGGCCCGTGAAGTGACTAAATCACTTCACGGGCCATTTTCGGTAATCTTCTGGAGAATGTTTGAACATCGTCCTACATTCGAGATACAATTTCGTACGCAACTTCGCTACTTTATTAATTGATACTACCTATTTTTCTCTATGTCTTGTACAATTACACATCATAGTTATTCAATACTGAGATTGGTCTTATGCTCAACACGGATGATTACCTTTCCCTTTGCATGTCCTTCTCCAAGATACTGTACAGCATCAGCAGCTTTACTCAACGGATATAGTTTATCTATTACAGGTACTATTGTGCCTGCCATAAAGAGCTGCGTTAAATAATTTTGGTCATTTCTATTTGGTTTATAGACCAGGATAGACATTTGCTTTCCCGAGGGTTTAGAAAACAAAGGTCCCATTAACATGCATTGTAAAATTCGATGCAAGGTACCTCCTACCATGACATAGGTGCCCTTAGGATTTAATATACGTTTGAAATCGAAGATAGACCGATTTCCCACAATATCCAGAATAAGTTCATAAGACTGTCCTTTTTGGGCGAAATCCTCTTGGGCATAATCAATAGCTTGGTCAGCCCCCATTGCCAGCAGCATATTTAATTTCTCCGCCTTGTCCACACATGTCACATTTGCTCCATATAATTTTGCAATCTGCAATGCAAACGTGCCAACTCCTCCGCCAGCACCATTAATTAAAACCTTTTGTCCTTCTTTAATTTTTCCATTATCACGAAGTCCCTGTAGTGCAAGGACTGCTGCCTGTGGTATGGACGCAGCTTCTTCGAAAGTCATAGTCGGTGGTTTCAACGACAATGCATTTTCATGAGCACATACATATTCCGCAAACCCACCCCATCCACACCAAGAAATGTCCCCGAAAACCTCATCACCAGGTAATAAATGCTTTACTTCTTTACCAATAGCTTCAACCTTACCTGCTATGTCCGCGCCAAGTATTTTGTATTTTGGTTTAAGAAGCCCTCCAAGACGTGCTAAGAATGGTTTGCCTCTTAGGAGTTCCCAATCCCAAGAATTCACAGAAACAGCATGAACTTTTATTAGAACTTCGTTGTCCTTTAGTGTAGGCTTTTCTACTTCTTTGAGTTTAAGAACTTCTGTCGTTCCGTATTTATTATACATAATCGCCTTCATCAAGGTTTCTCCTTAACTTTTTTAGGTTATTACATACTATTCATGCAAAAGCTTTCTAATAACTTCCGTAAATAATTGCCTCGGCAGTTCAAGAAGACTCTTTACTAATATAAATTCTGTTAAAAATGCTAAAAGCAGTTCGATTTCTAAGGAGAAATCCACTGCTTTTATACTTGTTTTTATATTTGCTATTCTTATGCGGGAACTCTAAAAGAGAACGGCTTATCTATAGAGCTCTTTGTATTATTTATTTCGTTCTAACATTTCTTCTTTTGTATAGATTACGCGCATTGGATTTCCTCCAACAAAACACCCTTCCGGAACATCTCGGTTTACAAGTGTTGCTGCAGAAACTATGGCATCATTACCAATCGTTACTCCGGGAAGTATGGTTGTATTAGCACCTATTAGCACTCTATCGCCAATAATTACATCTCCAATTCGATACTCATCGATTAAATATTCATGTGCTAAGATGGTCGTGTTATAACCGATTATCGAATTGTTACCAACTTTAATACGCTCTGGGAACATTACATCTACCATTACCATCAAGGCAAAAGATGTTTCTTCCCCAATTTTCATTTTGAGAAATACTCGGTAGAAAAAGTTCTTCCAACTTAAAAATGGTGAGTATCTCGCCGCTTGTATGAAAATGAAATTCTTTACTACTTTCCAAAAAGGAACAGTATCGTACACATGCCAAAGTGAATTTGCTCCACTTACAGGATATCTTTCTGTTTTCCTCATACAGTTTGACCTTTTGCTATAGTAAGCAATTCACTAATATGATGAATTATATACGTTGGAAAAAAGGTAGCTAGAAACGCTTCCCCTTTCATGGACCATGCTACAGCTGCAGTATCAACACCAGCTCGTTGACCACCTACAATATCGTGTAAATTATCACCAATCATCAATGCTTGCTCTTTTTCGACACCAAGTCTTGTTAATGCTAACTCAATTGGCTCTGGATCTGGTTTAGTCTTTTTTACATCATCCAAGCCCACAATTGTGTCGAAAAGATCTTCGCATTTCATCAGTTTAATGCCACGATCAATCATATCTCGTCTTTTTGTCGATACGACAGCTAACTTATATCCTTGCTCTTTTAGTTTATATAAAGTATCTACAACGCCATCGAAAGGAACCGCCATTTGATCATGCATGTTAATATTCCACGTTCGATAGGCTTCTATTAGTGACTCTGTTAGAGCTGGGTCGATCGTGTTGAATGACTCAGTTAAAGTTGGCCCTAAAAAAGGAAGAACACTTTCTCTGTCATATTTCCCAGGAAATCTTTCTCCTAAAACATGTAAAAAAGTTTCAATAATTAATTCATTTGTATTTAATAGCGTGCCATCTAAATCAAACAGAATTGCTGTATAAGGATCTCTATTCATGGAGTTACCACTTCCTCTAGTTTTCTCTGATCGGCTTTATTCCAAACAAAGGCGACAATAATCGTCAAAATAAATGCTGTCAATAACCTGATTAAAAATAATGGCAAAATCGGTATTCCTAATGGAATAAAGATGAGCGTATCCTCTATAACAGCGTGACAAGCAACTAAGAAGATAAAAGCGATCGTCGCATCCTTTTTACTTACACCATCTTCTTTGACCGCTTGAATCATCACACCTGCTCCAATAGCTAACCCTGTAATAAGTCCTGCAACCAATGTTAAGGATGCATTTGGCTTTAATCCAATTATTTTAGTAAAAGGACTAATTGCTTTTGAGAATTTTTGTAAATAATTTTTTTCTTTTAAATATTGGATAATAATCATTAATGGGATGACAATAACGGCCAGATGTAAAACTCCAAAAGTTGCTTTTTGTAAGCCAAGGAACACAATCTCTCCCCATCCATTTGGTATATGCTGAGATGCCGTTGCTCCTCCATATTTAGCTATTTCCCCTCCACCATGCCAAACCAAGTTAATAATAATAGCAGAAAGAATAGCTAAACCAAATCGTACGACTAACACTATCCAAAGTTTTACCCCAACTCGAAGAGCTACTCCTGTTTCGATAAAAATATTATGAGAAAAGGAAAGCATCGTCGCTAATATAAATACTTCTTTCACAGTTAGATCCATTGAAAGTATCCCTGCAATTGCCGCATACAAATTCAGTCCATTTCCTAGTACTAACGGAATTGCAGCTTCCCCACGAAGTCCTATTAACTCCATAAATGGAGTTATGAACTGAATTATCCAAGGTAAAACAGGTGTATATTGTAAAATGACAATAATTAATGTGATTGGAAATATTATTTTACTTAATGTCCATGTCGTTTTTAAACCAGCTAACAAACCCCTTTTTATAATCCCCAAAGCTTGCCCAACTTTCTTTACTTATCTAGATATCGTACAGGAGGTTTTATCGTTACTCTTCTGTATATAAATAGAATTATTGAAATTGCAATTGCTAGTAACGAAACAACTTGAGCGGTTCTTAATTCTCCTATTAAATACAGGCTATCTGTACGCATTCCTTCGATAAAGAAACGTCCTACTGAGTACCAAGTTAAATAGAACAGGAACATCTCACCTCGACGTAAATTTACTTTACGAAGCAATATTAGTATTATGACCCCTATAATATTCCATATTGACTCATATAAAAATGTTGGATGATAGTATTTACCTTCAATATACATTTGATCGATAATCCAGTTCGGAAGCTTTAAGTTCTCTAAAAATGTTCTAGTAACTTCTCCCCCATGCGCCTCTTGGTTCATAAAGTTTCCCCAGCGCCCCACTGCTTGGCCAATTAATAAACTAGGTGCCAATATATCAGTTAGTTTCCAGAAAGAAGTTCCTCTTTTTTTCGTAAAGAAATAAGCAGTTAAAAATGATGCAATTAATGCACCATGAATTGCAATTCCACCATGCCATATTTGGATAATTTTTTCTGGGTTCTGACTATAAAAGTCCCATTTAAAGGTAACATAATATATTCTGGCACCCACAATTGCTAAAGGCACTGCCCAAATAAGCAAATCTGTTAAATATTCTTGATGAAACCCTCGCTTCACCATTTCCCGTTGTGCCACTAAAAAGGCTAATATAATGCCACATGCAATAATTATCCCATACCATCTAACTTCGATCGGTCCAAGAGAAAAAGCCACTGGATTAATTGCTTGTAATAAAATCATATGTAACTCCCTTCTGCCATTTCATTAATATTCATTTTCTTCGTTTTGGCTTATCACATCGTCTAAACGTTTTGCGAAGTCCTCTGCTGCATTGACACCCATTCGTTTTAAACGATAATTCATTGCTGCTACTTCAATAATTACTGATAAATTTCGTCCAGGTCGTACTGGAATGGTATGTTTTGTAATAGCGGTATTGATAATTTCCATCTTTTCTTCTTCCAACCCAAGCCGGTCATACGTTTTTTCGGCATCCCATAATTCTAGTTCGATTACTAGAGTGATACGTTTATAACTACGAATTGCACTAGCACCAAATAAAGTCATGATATCGATAATGCCTATTCCACGGATTTCAAGCATATGCTCGATTAGTTTTGGAGCACTACCAACTAGTGTATCTTCTCCTTCTTGCCTAATTTCTACACAGTCATCTGCTACTAATCGATGCCCTCTTTTGACTAATTCCAGAGCGGTTTCACTCTTACCAACACCACTTTTTCCAGTGATTAATACGCCGACTCCGTATATATCCACTAATACTCCGTGGACAGCTGTTGTTGGAGCTAGCCTACTTTCTAAGAAATTTGTAAGCTTACTTGAAAATCTTGTTGTTGGCATATTGGTTGTTAACACTGGAACGGAATTTTTATTGGAAGCTTCAATTAATTCTTCTGGAACTTCCATACCATGCGAAATAATAATGACTGGCGTGTCTTGCGCACATAACTTCATCATTCGTTCTTCTTTTTCTTTTGGTGTTAATAGCTGAAAAAAGGAAACTTCTGTTTTCCCTAAAAGCTGAATGCGATTGGATGGATAATGCATGAAATAACCCGCCATTTCAATCCCTGGACGAGATATATCACTAATTGCAATATGTCGACCAATTCCTTCTTCCCCACTTACTAATGTAAGATTGAACTTTTCTTTTACATCCTTTGTCGTCACATGAGGCATACAATAAGTCTCCTTTCGCACTACTGTTATCACATATTTCTTATTTTAGCATGATTATTCTATTTTATAGTATCCATTTATCTTATCTCTTTCTATTTATTAATAGAAAGGAGAGAATTCATGATGAAAATTATGCTCGATGCGGGTCATGGACCAAATACACCGGGAAAACGAACACCTGATGGTAAGATGAGAGAATTTGAATTTAATCAGGCAGTCGTACATCAAATTAAAGAGGAACTACAGGAATGTGGAGTAATTGTCATTCTAAGCCATATTGGAACTTCTGATGTGCCGCTTAACGAAAGGACAGCTTTAGCAAATAAGCTAGAAGTAGACGCATTTGTTTCTATTCATGCAAATGCGTTTGGCTATTCGTGGAATGAAGTAAGTGGAATTGAAACTTTTACTTATACGAAGCCTTCCGAGGATTCTAAAATACTTGCAAAGTTGATACAAGACTCTTTGAGCTCCATTACAAAGCGGAACAATCGTGGAGTGAAACAAGCCAATTTCGCCGTGCTTCGCGATACTAAAATGCCAGCCGTTTTAGTAGAATGTGGCTTTATGACAAATAAAGCGGAAGCATCATTACTACAATCTGCTTTTTATAGAAGACAATGCGCAAACGCTATTTCAAGCGCTATCCTAAGTTGGGCTCGTAAAATGCAAGATTTCCTTTAATTGCATCTTGTCTACGCTAATTCCTGAGTGCTTTGGACGAAACATCCATTACACTATTATTTCATTCTTAAAAAAAGACTGCAGATAAACTCGTTCTTAATTGAGTTTAACTACAGTCTGAAGCTGACAGAAGCACTTAGCTCTCTGTCAGCTTTTCTGTTTATTCGTCTTCTAATGTATAACGTACAAGGACAGTTCCGGTTTTTGCATCACCGTAAATTCTTAGAGGCTGATCTTCAGATTCTACTATTTTCGTGAATCCGACTTTTTTATTTAATAATTGTTCTGATTGTTTAAGTTGTGTAACATCTGAAAGCTGCACATCTATTTTTCCAAGTTGAGAAGAAGCTTCTCCTTTTAACGAAACATCTTTCCGTACATATAGTTCGACAGATCCTGCGACTGCAGTTCCTTCTATTTTACGTGCTTCCTTATCTTTAGTCGTTAAGATAACATGCCCACTGACAGAAGAGCCTTCTACATCCTTCAATTTTCCATCTACGTAAATCCGCCCATTAATCGTTTCTACCTCAATGGAATCACCTACTACTTGTTGTACTTGAACCGATCCATTTACCGTTTCAATATCTGCTCTTCCAAATTGTAATTCTTCCAATTTCACTTTTCCGTTTGTTGTTTTCACTTTAAACGAATTTGCTTCGATGTTCTTTGCACTAAAATCACCATTAAATAAACGAGCTGATACATCATTATAAACTTTCTTAGGTACATATAACGCAACTTGAACAGATGTTGTTTTCATATCACTATATATACGTAATTTATTTCCTTCTGTTTTAAAAAGAAAATCCGAGTGAAAACGATTTTTCGCTTCTTCTTGTGAAGTGTTTTTATATGATTTAACGGTTACATCTGCGTGTGTATCAGATTCTTCGGTTGGAAAAATTTCAACTTTACCATTTGCAACATCTATAGATATATCATCATATTGCGCTTGTTCTTCTACTAACCTTTCTTGGAAAACTACAGGTTCACCAAAAGGCATTTCAAAATCAAATTCTTTTATTTTATCTACGGTTCCTTGCAAAAACTGCATAAAACGTTCTCCTACTACCGTAAAATCTCTTTTTAAATCTTCTATAAAATCAGAGTTCTGTTGCTTGTTGTACGGTTGTGATTCCGATTGTTCCGTAGATGAGTATCCTTGTTTTTGTTCTTTTTTTACTGGTGTAGTTACAGGTGCTGATTGCTTGCCAAGTGCTTCTAATAAGACTAATGCTTCTTGTGCAGAAATTGTGCCGTTTTCAACCATATCTAAAATACGTTTACGTTCCTCTTGCATAGTGAAAGGCCTCCTCTTAAGTTAAAAGTCTGTTTAACTTCTTACACTATTTAATACGATTAAAGGGAAAAAAAGTTTCATTTGGATTCTACTGCAACTTTTTTCTTTTTAGTTGCTTTTGAAACTACTTCATCCATTCTCTCTCGGTCGCGTTCCAAAATTGTTTTTAGATATTTTCCTGTATAAGAACCTTTTGTTGCTGCTATTTTTTCAGGCGTTCCCACTCCAACGATTGTTCCACCTTTGTCGCCGCCTTCAGGACCTAGATCAATCATATAATCTGCTGTCTTAATAACATCTAAATTATGTTCAATGACTAGAACGGAGTCGCCATTTTCAACGAGACGCTGTAGCACTATAAGCAAACGTGCAATATCATCTACATGTAAACCAGTTGTTGGTTCATCGAGAATATAAAATGATTTTCCGTTTGATCTTTTATGCAACTCCGATGCAAGTTTTACACGTTGAGCTTCTCCACCTGATAATGTCGTAGCTGGTTGACCTAACTCCATATATCCAAGACCTACATCGACAATAGTTTGTAATTTACGGCTAATTTTCGGATGGTTTTCAAAAAATGCTAATCCATCTTCTACTGTCATTTTTAAAACTTCTGCAATATTTTTCCCTTTGTATTGTACTTCCAATGTTTCACGATTATACCGTTTTCCGTGACAAACTTCACAAGGTACATACACATCTGGTAAAAAGTGCATTTCAATTTTAATAATTCCATCTCCGCGACATGCTTCACAGCGTCCACCTTTTACATTAAAACTAAATCTTCCTTTTTTATAGCCTCTTACTTTTGCCTCATTTGTCGCTGAATATAAGTCACGGATATCATCAAATACCCCTGTATAAGTTGCGGGATTAGATCTTGGTGTACGACCTATAGGAGATTGGTCAATATCAATTACTTTCTCCAATTCTTCTATTCCCTCTATGCTTTTGTTTGCTCCCGGTTTCACTTTAGACCGGTTCAGCTTTTGTGCAAGCGATTTATATAGAATTTCATTTACAAGTGTACTTTTCCCAGATCCAGAAACACCAGTTACTGCTGTAAATACTCCTAAAGGAATATCTACACTGACATTTTTCAAGTTATTTTCAGATGCCCCTTTAATTTTGATAAAGCGTCCATCTGGTTTTCTTCTCTCTGTTGGTAAAGGAATGAATTTTTTTCCACTTAGATACTGTCCAGTCAGTGATTTTTTATTTTTCATTACTTGTTCAGGCGTACCTGCAGCTACAATTTCTCCTCCACGAATACCAGCACCAGGTCCAACATCGATTAAATAATCGGCCGCCATCATAGTATCCTCATCGTGTTCTACTACAATTAGAGTGTTACCGATATCTCGCATATTCTTTAATGTCTCGATCAATCGATCATTATCACGTTGGTGTAAACCAATCGAAGGCTCATCCAATATATATAAAACCCCTGAAAGCCTTGATCCTATTTGAGTAGCAAGACGTATTCGCTGTGCTTCTCCGCCTGATAATGTACCTGCTGCACGATTCAATGTTAAGTAATCAAGTCCGACATTTTCTAAAAAGCCTAGACGTTCGTGAATTTCTCTTAAAACTAATCTTGCAATTTGCATATCCTTTTCTGATAATGTCAACTGATTGAAGAAATGGTTTGCTTCTTCAATTGAAAACTCCGTTACTTGAGCAATATGTAAGGAATCCACTTTTACGGCAAGTGTTTCTTCTTTTAATCGATATCCTTTACAAGTTGGGCAATTATGTTGAGCCATATATTTTTCCATTTGTTCCCGAATATAATCCGAGGATGTATCTTTATATCTTCGTTCAATATTGGATAGGACTCCTTCAAATTGAATCTTGTTGTCTCGTACTTGTCCAAATTCATTTTCATAGCGAAAATGAATTTTATCTTCTCCAGAACCATACATAATTTTATTCCACTGATCTATCGGCAATTTCTCTACGGGCACATTCATTTTTATTTTGTAGTGTTTACATACTGCTTCTAATAATTTGGGATAGTACTGTGAGCTTGTTGGTTGCCAAGCAATAATAGCCCCTTCTTCAAGTGTTAGCGATTTATCGGGAACTACTAATTCGGGATCCACTTCTAGTTTTGTTCCTAATCCATCACATTCTGTGCATGCACCGAAAGGACTATTGAAAGAAAACATCCGCGGTTCTAACTCACCTATAGAAAAACCACAAATCGGACATGCATGATGTTCGCTAAATAAAATTTCTTCATGTTCCATCACGTCAATTAATACTTTTCCATCAGCAATTCGCAGTGCGGATTCCAACGAATCACTTAAACGAGGTGCTACTCCCTCCTTCATCACAATCCGGTCAATAACTACTTCTATATTATGTTTTTTATTTTTATCTAAATTAATATCATCATCTAAATCGATTAACTCACCGTCTATTCGGACACGTACATATCCTTGTTTCTTCATATCTTCTAACAATTTCACATGAGTGCCTTTTCTACCAGAGACGATGGGAGCTAATACTTGCATACGCGTTTTTTCAGGATACTCGCTCAAACGATCGACCATTTGTTCAATCGTTTGTGAGCTAATCTCAATACCGTGGGTTGGACATATCGGTTTTCCTACACGGGCAAATAATAGACGTAAATAATCGTAAATTTCCGTTACAGTCGCTACAGTGGAACGTGGATTTTTACTCGTCGTTTTTTGGTCAATAGAAATTGCAGGTGAAAGTCCCTCAATAACATCTACATCTGGTTTATCCATCTGCCCTAAAAATTGTCGTGCATAAGCTGATAGGGACTCCACATAACGTCGTTGTCCTTCCGCATATATCGTATCAAATGCTAATGAAGATTTTCCAGATCCAGACAAGCCTGTCATCACAACAAGCTTATCCCTCGGTATTTTTAAGCTTACATTTTTTAAGTTATGTGCTCGTGCACCTTGTATAATAATCTCTTGATTTTTCACACTATCATCCTTCCAACTTCAATTCCAGGATTGCATCACGTAATTCTGCTGCACGTTCAAAGTTAAGCGCTTTGGCCGATTCCTTCATTTCTTTTTCAAGATTTACTAGTAATGCTGCCTTCTCTTCTTTTGTTAATGGTTTACCACTCGTTAACTGCTGCGCATATGTAGCCTCTTCTTCTGCAACTTGCGATGCACGAATAACCTCTCTAATTTTCTTCTCGATAGTTTTCGGTGTTATTCCATGCTTTTCATTGTATTCTAATTGAATGGAACGTCGGCGTTCTGTTTCATCAATTGCTTTACGCATAGAATCGGTCATTTTATCTGCGTACATGATTACTTCTCCATGCGAATTTCGTGCAGCTCTTCCAATCGTTTGAATTAAGGAACGTTCGGAGCGTAAAAATCCTTCTTTATCGGCATCTAAGATTGCGACAAGGGATACTTCTGGAATATCAATGCCTTCTCGAAGTAAGTTAATACCGATTAATACATCATACGTTCCCAAACGGAGTTCTCTTATTATTTCAATTCGTTCTAGTGTTTTTACTTCAGAATGCAAATATTGAACTTTAATTCCAATTTCTTTTAAATAATCGGTTAAGTCCTCTGACATTTTCTTCGTTAATGTTGTTATTAGCACTCGCTCATTTTTTAGGGTTCTCTCATGTATTTCATTGATTAAGTCATCTATTTGACCTTCAATTGGTTTCACTGTAATAACTGGATCTAATAACCCTGTTGGACGAATAATTTGTTCGACCATATCCGGAGTATGTTCTAATTCGTATGGACCTGGAGTAGCGGATACGAAGATAGCTTGATGAACATGATCTTCATATTCGCTAAAAGTAAGCGGTCGGTTATCAAGAGCAGATGGTAATCTGAAACCATGATTTACTAGTACCGACTTTCTTGCTTGGTCACCATTATACATTCCTCTTACTTGGGGTAACGAAACATGACTTTCATCTACTACTATTAAAAAGTCTTTCGGAAAATAATCGAGCAACGTATACGGTGTTGCCCCTGCTTCACGCAAAGTTAGATGACGAGAGTAGTTTTCAATTCCTGAACAAAAACCCATTTCTCTCATCATTTCTAAATCATAGTTTGTCCGCTGTTCCAATCGTTGTGCTTCTAGTAACTTGTCTTCACTTCGTAAAATTTTAAGTTGTTCCTCTAGTTCTTTTTCTATATTTTCAATAGCTAGGAGCATTTTTTCTTCACGTGTAACGAAGTGGGAAGCCGGAAATATTGCTACATGATCTCGTTCCGCTAATATCTCCCCTGTCAATGCGTCTACTTCACGTATTCGATCAATATCATCTCCAAAAAATTCTACTCGTAGACATTTTTCATCGCGAGAGGCTGGAAAAATTTCCACAACATCGCCTCTTACGCGAAATGTCCCTCGTGTAAAGTTAATATCATTTCGCTCATATTGAATATCAACTAACTTTCGCAGAAGCTGGTTCCTTTCTATTTCCATGCCCGTTCGAAGTGAAACGACCATTTCTTTATATTCCTCTGGATTTCCGAGACCATAGATACAAGAAACTGACGCAATAATAATGACATCTTTTCTTTCGAACAAAGAAGATGTCGCCGAGTGACGAAGCTTATCAATCTCTTCGTTTATACTCGAATCTTTTTCTATATATGTGTCCGTTTGTGGTACGTACGCTTCCGGTTGATAATAATCATAATAACTGACGAAATATTCCACTGCATTATTTGGAAAGAACTCTTTAAATTCACTATATAGCTGTCCTGCAAGTGTCTTATTATGCGCCATCACAAGTGTTGGTTTATTTGTTTGTTGAATAACATTTGATATTGTAAACGTCTTCCCGGTACCAGTAGCACCAAGCAACGTTTGATGTTTTTTTCCTTCTCGCACACCTTCTACTAGTTGTTCGATTGCTTTTATTTGATCCCCTGCTGGTTCATACGGAGCTTGTAAATCGAATAGTTGATCCATAGTATGCCTCCTACGGTTTAGATGTTTTTAGTTTAACATAATTCGTTTTTAAAAACGAAGAAAACGAACGTATGTTTTTTGAATTAGAAAAGAAAAGCCGCTCTGCATAAGCGGCTTTTACTTTGTACTTTGTAATTGTTGTAATGCTTTCGTATACTTCATAAATGACACCTGATCTTTTTGATCAAGAGCTTCATCAATCAATTTTAATAATCGATAACTACTTTGTTCCCGGTGGATAATGTTCAAAAACATATCAAGATATATTTCATTCAACAATTTTTCGGCAGAACTTTCTTTACCGGTTTGACCCATTGCTTTCAAAAAATCTGCATATGAATATTGTTTGTCCATCTCCATCACCCCGATGCCTTTTATCCATTATATAAAAGTAAAACAAGAGTTGCAATCATTTTGAGAAAATTGTGATTTTGAGATTATTTCTAAAATTTTAAAAATTCGTTATATTTTCTTGCTTTATTTCCAAATTTAACTATAATTGATGTATAAACTACTAAGGAGTGAATATTATGTCAAAAAAAGTAGATGATAAATCCTTCCTAGTTTCATTTGAAACTGCGGTATTACAGCCAGTTCGAATAAATAACAAGATTTATACAAAGGTTACTAATATTTCAGGAGAGTCCATCCTAATAGGTAAGAAGCCTTATGATATTGTTCGTCAATCATGTGCCTATTACGGTTCTTCTTTTCAACAAGCTAAAAATTTTTCAAAAGATACTCTCGGCAATTACCTTAAGCTACCAATAGTTGTGGCTCATGACTATGGAAGCCCTTTTATTTTAATACCACTTTTGTCTCCAAAATCGGATTTAAATGTTTGGTTTTCACTTAAAGCTATTGACAGGTTTGAAACAAGTGAGGATGGCTGTACGGTAGTATTAATAAATGGTAAAAAGATTGCAGTAAACTCCTCCACCATTACGTTAAGCAAACAAGTGGGGTTTGCAAATCTTCTAAAAATGCATTTTTTAAAAAGAATGAGTCGTCTATCACATACTGAATTCTTAACATCACGTAATCAATTTTCTCAGAAATATTTCCAAGACTAACGAATTTTTTCTACTAGAGCGAAGTACATAGAAAGTAGTTCTTCCACTCTGTTACGGAGGCGGACGTTTAGATAACGACGATGTTCCTCATACCCACCATGAAAAAAAACATATTCAGTGAACATATCATCCCCTTCCCCACGAAGAACTTTCATACTATGTCGCTTCATATAAATATGCGTTTCTTTTAATTCTTTTTGTACATGCTTTGCCGCTTCTTCAACCATGGATATATACGGCCGCTTCAACTTAAAGGGAGCTTGCTCAAAAATCGTTCGATCTTTCTCTAAAATAGTTAATACCATTGGGAGATAGATCATGTTTTCTAAATATGGTATTGATTCTTCCGGTATTAGTGGCATGTCGCATTCTCCTTTTTAAGAACACTTGTTCTACCCTAATTGTACATCTTTTGTAGGAAAACGCAACATTCTAGAATAAATATTTTCTTCCAATTTAATGAACTAAAAGTAAAAGCCTCGATGAGCAAATTAAAAGCTCATCGAGACTATTTATTATCAGTCATTATTTTATAATTTCAGCAGCCCAACGACGTGCTTCTAAGTAAAAATCATTTATTATAGCGTGCTCAATACCAAGCAGGTCCGCTCCAGCTACTATATCGTTCCATCGAACTTCATCACATGCGATGGTAAGTTCTAAATAAGGTGTCATTTCAGTTGCTGTGCCAACCAGTGTTTCTGCCACTTCATCTGAAAGAGGCAGCTCCTTTAATAATTGATTCATGGAACGGTGCAATAATGCATCAATTAAAGAAAACATCCCTATTATGAAATATTCAGAAGCGTTTGGTAAAAGCTTGCGTCTTGCTAGTAAATCGCAAAACTTTGCTCTAAATAATGAAGCTTCAATGAGAGCCAACCCATCTCCTGAATGATTTATCCTTGTTTCCCGAAGCATTAAAACATATAACCAATGATTTAATTCTTCTAAACCAAGCATGAGTACGCCTTGCTTAATAGAACGCACCTTTGATTTCGTACGGACAGCAGGCGAATTAATCATCTTTAACACTTTGAACGATAGAGAAACATCCCGTTCGATTTCATCTGCAATCTCCTCGATTGAGGCAGACTTATCTCGCAATAAGTTAATGATTCGAAAATATTGCGCCATATTTGTAGGTATTTCAGTCCCTTTAATAATTTCCGGTTTAGCAAAGAAATAACCTTGAAAAAGCGTATATCCTGCCTCTTTTGCCTCGTAAAATTCGGCCCGTGTTTCCACTTTTTCCGCAAGCAAAACAACATTCGGATAATTCGCTTTAACAATTCGTTCTATAGCTTCTCTTTCTTTCGTTGTACTTGAAAGAAAATCTACCTTAATGAAGTTAACAATAGAGAAAAGCTCATCATACAAAGTAACATTTTTTTGAAGGACAAAATCATCAAGAGCAATTAAAAAACCAAGGGATTTTATTTTCCGTATTTTTTGAAGTAAAGAAACCGTAATAGGAATATCCTCTAATATTTCTACAATTATTCGATCCGCTGGAAATTTCGCAAATACTTCTTCCTCTAACAAATTTTCTGTAAAATTAATAAAACAAAGTTTTTCTCCAGCTAATTCATTAATTCCAATCGTAAGGAACGAATTTACCAACACATCTAAAGTAGCTGTATCACCGTCTAGAATGGGGAAAGAATCACTTTGACCATCTCTATATAATAATTCATAACCAAAAATACGCTCATTTTTAGTAAAAATAGGTTGTCTCGCAACAAAAATGTCCACGTGAATTCCTCAAATCTTTGTGATTTCAATAACATAATTGTACCAAACAGGAAAAGGAAAATCGACCTATTTTGAATCCATTTCCTATAGATGACAGACTACTAGTAAAATGATATGTTTTGTATGGGGAACTAATTGTATTTTTAGGGGGAAACGAAATGAAATCGATTTATTATGAACAGCACGGAAATTTGGCATATGTAACTCTTAATAGACCTGAAGCACTAAATGCATTTAATTACGAAATGCTTCGAGAGCTAGGCGATATCACAGAATCCATTCGTATAAATCCAGATATCCGCGTCGTAATTTTCACAGGAGCTGGAACGAAATCATTTAGTGTGGGAGCAGACTTAAAAGAACGAAAAAATTTAACCGATCAACAAGTAAAACGAAATATTTATAAAATTGGTGAAGTATTCTCCGCTATAGAAAATCTTCCACAACCAACGATTGCTATGCTAAATGGCTATGCCTTTGGTGGAGGTACAGAACTTGCACTTGCATGTGATTTTCGAATTGCAGCAGATGATATTCAATTAGGATTAACTGAAACAAGTTTAGCCATTATTCCAGGAGCAGGTGGTACACAACGTCTACCACGCCTTATTGGAGAAGCAAAAGCACTAGAGCTTATTTTAACAGCAAAAAGACTAAAAGCAGAAGAAGCACTAGCATACGGTTTAGTAACAAAAGTTACATCGCGTGAAACATTAATAGTAGAAACAGAAAACTTTGCAGCATTAATGCTTGCCAATGGACCTATCGCCCTTCAACAAGCAAAGTTTGCTATCAAACACGGCATGAATGTAGACTTACATACAGGGTTAAATATTGAACGTAAAGCTTACGAAATCACTATTCCAACAGAAGATCGAGTAGAAGCATTAAATGCGTTTAGTGAGAAAAGAAAACCTGTGTTTAAAGGAAAATGACCGTTAAGGGCACCTTGGCACCACCTTTTCTGGGTGCTTGAGACTGCACATTATTAAAATTAAAGGAGCGTGAAGTGTCTAAGTCACTTCACGCTCCTTTAATTCGGTAATCTTATAGCGGTTGTTTGTCCGTCGCCATCTTAGGAAGTATAGAGACATGGTGCATATGGTTTGGGTGGAATACTACAAACCAATCAGGTTCTCCAAATCTTTTAATAGGAATTTAAATTTATTAAAAGTCCCATAAAAGATATTATTCCCATCCTAATTCTTCTAAAGAGTCAATTAGAAATTCTTTCTGATCAGTTATGCGATCAATTTTTTTCTGAATAATGCTTATACATTTTTCCTTTGTTTCACTTGAGATATTTTCGGAATGAGAATCTATCAAAATAAATGCCTGTCTGCTCACCTCAAAACTATCTTCACCTAACAATTCAGCAAACAGTTCTATATACTCTGTGCACGGAAAAGATTCTAAAGCATACAATATTGTACCTCTAGCACCTATAGTATTTGGGTTTTTCAGTAAACTTATCAAAGGTTCTATAGCTTCATTACTTCCAATGTCAGCTAATGCTATAGCAATTGAATTTCTCAACTTAGCATTTTTTGTAGTTAATACATGATGAATCAAAAGATGAACTGCTTCAACTATCTTTTTACTACCTAGTTCTTCTACTATAGCAATAGCTTCATCAACTTTATTATCAGCTATTTTACTATCTAGTTTTCCTAACATTACTATCACACCTCTACTTTACTAAGTAATGGTAATTATTGATAATTCCACTGTGGTCATTAATTAATATCCTAATGCTTTTAATAAGCAAGATTGTTCACACAAAAGAAAACCTTAAAAACCTAGGGCTCAATAATATCTAGAGAATACATTTTTGGATTTCTATATCTTTGCACCAAATTTCAATATTCATAGGTGACATGCCTATTTTACAAATATAAAGTTCTATTCCTTCAAATTTAACGCTTCCTACATCGACATTATGAAGAAAATAAGGTAATTGTATTTGCGTTAAGTTTTTCACAGGTACATCTTTATCATGTCCAATGTAATGTTCAAATTTTGTTTTATAGCAACCATTAAACTTATAGATTATATTACCTTCAGAATCCTCGTACTCAATTGTAACTTCATCGGCAAAATAATTACATTCCAACGATACTACTCGAGCATCCCAATAATGAAGGGAATCAATTTTCTCTTGTATTTCCTGTGCATTCATCTAAAAAACCTCACATTTTGTATGGAATATGTGCACCTTCACTTCTTCTATTAACGATATTACCAATTTTTTATCAAATTTACTTCTTTAGCATTAACTATTAGAACTGTAACATCTTCGTTACTGCTTAAAACAATTTTAATTTTTCCAAAATCGTCTATTAAACCTATTTCCAAAATTTCGTCAAAATCCACATTTGTATTGGGGTGCATTTCAAAAGTAAAAACACCATTAAACAACAGTTGACATTTTAACATCTCTGGTTCTACCTCATTATAATTGTTCTGTTTCCAATTACTTAGTTCCAACTTTATTAAGAGCATATTTTCTGTTGAATAATATTGAATTGCTTCTACAAGACTATCATGTAAATCATAAGTTTGTAGAAATTCTAATGGCTTAATCTTCCATTCCTCCTATGGGGTAATATACTATTATTTTGACCCTTTTTGACTTGGATTTCTATAAGTCGAGATAATAATCACTCTTTCCTCACTTTGGTTAACACAACGAACTTGCGCTGGAGCAAAAATATGGTAAGTGTAATAATTCCTTTTTACAACAAATATTAATGACATTAAATCATCTAAGAGCAATCTGTTTCATCCAATAGAATACTGTCTATTAAAATACTACTTCAAATGGTAAAGTATAGTTGCATTTGTAAAAGGAGGCGAGACAAATATTCAAAAATCGTTATTTTGCTATTATTTTATATGTAATCTTATTAATTTGCTCCTTTAAACTATTTCATTTTCAATTGTCACATCCAATTGTAGAGGATTATGGCAGACTTTTACCTATCAAGATGAAGACTGTGAAATCAAGTGATGACGAGGAGAAACTCCGCAAAATTATTGAACAAGCGAATGCGCATAATGATTCAATTTCTATTGCAGGCATGCGGCATAGTCAAGGTGGTCAAACCCTCTATCCAAATGGAATCCTACTCGATATGAAAAACTATAATAAAATTCTAGAATTAGATAGAGAGAATAAACTCATCTCTGTACAAAGTGGAGTAACTTGGGCTGAAATACAATCCTATATTAACCCATATGGACTTGCTTTAATGGTTAGTCAATCGCAAAATATTTTCACTGTTGGTGGTTCATTAAGTGTGAATGTTCACGGCCGTGACATTCGAAATACTTCTTTGATTGAATCGGTAAAATCATTTAGATTACTTAATGCAGAAGGGATTATTATTCATGTCAGCCGTGAAGAAAACCCTGAGCTCTTTCAACTAGTCATTGGCGGTTACGGTTTATTCGGTGTAATTGTCGATGTAACATTGCAATTGACGGATGATGAACTCTATCAAGTTCAAACAAAATCGCTAGCTTACGATGAATACAGTCCTTATTTCACTACTAATGTTCTTGAAAATGACAATGTAAAAATGCATATGGCAAGAATTTCGGTTGCACCAGATAACTTTCTGACAGATATGTATATAACGAACTATTTCACAGCCGATGACCAATCACTGATAAACAAACACTCTACTTTAAAACGTGAAAGCATCATCGCAGTCCCAAAATTCTTTCTTGGTCTTTCTCGTATAAATGATTGGGGAAAGAATATGTTTTGGAAAACGCAAGAAACATACAATAAGAGGATCGATGGCTCATTAATTTCAAGAAATAATGTGATGCGCTCAGATTCAGCATTTATGGAGTATGACAGCACAAGTAAAACAGAAGTGCTACAAGAATATTACGTACCAATAAATGAGTTTACCAACTATATCGATGACTTACGAGAAATGCTCAAAAAGGAACAAGACTTTAATTTGCTAAACATTACCATTCGATATGTGAAGAAGAATGATGAAGCAGTCCTGTCTTATGCAAAAGAGGACATGTTTGCCCTCGTATTGCTGATAAATCAAGGAACCAGTAAAGACAGTATCGCAGAAACAGGTCAAGTAGTACGAAAGATGATTGATATTACGTTAGCTCATGATGGAAGCTATTATCTTCCCTACTATAACTATCCTACGAAAGAACAGTTGGAAGAGGCATATCCTAGAGCAGATGAATTCTTTAAAATGAAGGAAAAGTATGATCCTAATCACCGATTCATGAATCTTTTCTATGAGGAGTATCACTGATGAATTACAGAAGATTTATTGTCTATCAAAGCACTATAGGTATGGCGGCAAGCATGATTTTCCCTTTCTATGTGTTGTTGTTAAAAAATGTCGGCACTAGCTACTCACAGTTTGGATGGGCATACGGGTTATTTGCACTGACTGCAGCATTAAGCTATTCCGTGATTGGTAAGCTAGCTGATAAAACGGGAGATAAAATCCTATTAATCATTTATTCGTGGGGAATGGCACTGATTTTGCTCATTTTTCCGCTTGCATATGAAATTTGGCATGTTTATATTCTTCAAGTTGTAATGGGTTTACTGGGGGCAGTTCAGAAAAACTCTGAAAAAACAGTTCTAGCTCGTACGGTTCAAAAAGAGACGGCAGGAAAAGAAATTGGACGTTATCATATATGGACATCAGTTGGTGCAGCTTTAGCGGTTATAGTTACTGGATATTTAGTTGATTTTCTGACGATCGGAAGTATCTTTTATGTAGCTTCTATTGTATTTGCTTGGAGTGGGTTTTATATGATGAAATTGGAGAATTCTTAAGTATTAGATTGGTGGATATGTGGTGCTCGGGCCAGGTTATGTGGTACTCAACATAGGATATGTGGCACCCGGACTAGGTTATGTGGTGCTCAATCTGGATTATGTGGCACTCGTACCAATTTATGTGGTGCTCAGTCCTACTTATTTGGTATTTGGATGGTTTATGCTTAAGTCAATCGATTAAATCTAGTTAAAGACAAATTAAGGAGAGACAAAATGATTTGTCTCTCCATTTATACTTTAATAAAGATCTCCATTTTTAGTAGCAATTAATGTATATAATCCAGGCATTTTTTCTTCAATTCCTTCTGGAGAATTCGAAGGAAATGCCCACTTTACACCTGCTTCTTCTTCTAGAAGGCTAATAGTAAGCCCTATGCTTGAAATAGCTGTAACAATTTCACCTAAAGTCCATCTTCGAATATTAACTTTACTCAATGTAGTACGTTCTTCCTCCGAAAGCAAGATGCTATAAGCTACATCCTCTTCCACCACTTCTTCGCTAAAATAATTCCCATTAGCGATCATTTTATTTCCTTCAACCTGCACTAGTTTTGAAACGATAGGATGATAATCTCTTAATATAAATTGCCCACCAGGCTTAAGTGAGTTGTAAACTACTTTAAATAGCGGTAGTAAATCAACAAAGTAATGTAACACACCCAGTTCTAATAAAACGAAATCAAACTCCGTTAATTCTTCATTCTCCGGAACTTCTAAAATATCTGAGACTATGTATTTAATATTAACTTCAGCTTCTGTTGCTAACTCCATCGCATATTTTCTGTTATCTTCCGATATATCCACAACTGTAACATCTGCTCCTAGTAGCGCAAAAGATACCGCTTTATTACCTTTTGAACCTAAGTAATTAGCAATTTTTTTACCCTTTACATCGCCTATAAGATTCAAATAGTGAGAAACAGCATCTACTGGTTTTTCCATTAACTTTTTGGCATATTCATTAGGTGAACCGTGTCGATTAGTCCAAGCTTGATAAGCGGATTGATTCCACCCTATTTGATTTACACGACTAAGTGTTTTTTGTTCCATTACTCCACTTCCTAACCTCATTTTAACCGAAATTATACACTTTATATTCCCCATTATTAGAAGACAATCTTAAAATATTCTTATCTTTCGGTATTCCTTCAAAATAAGCGCCAATACATCCAGTTGTACATCTATGACCGGATATTAAAATATTTAATTCTCTTTTGCCGTAATTAACTTCCAGTTCCTGCATGAAAGAAAATACCCTTTTTATGTAGCTTTGAATTTCCTCGACACCTTTATAAATACTAGAATCTGGAACTACTCCATTCATTTTTACATCTGCTTTTTTTATACCGTCAGCTTCCCCTAAATCAAAAACATCTAGTCTTGTGTCAATTATTGCTTCTTTCTCCGTTGCTATCTCTGCTGTTTGAATTGCTCTTTCTTGTGGAGAAGAAAAAACTAAATCGAATTTTATGTTTTGAAGAGCGTCTCTTAATAGTTCCGCTTGTTTTATGCCTTTCGCATTTAACGGCAAACCTAATCTCCCTTGCATTCTTCTTTCTTTATTCAAATCAGTTTGTCCATGTCTAACAACGTAAATCAATTTTTCACCCCTAATCAATAACTATGTAACTTTGATAAATTTAGCATCTCTGTTTCTGGGACATCGTTATATTAAACATCTCAGCAAATAAAAACCCTACCAACAGAAAACAACTAAAATAGATCTTCAAACCATTCGTGGATCATTCGTTCAATTGCTTGCTTTTCTTTAATATAAAAATTTCTCTTATATATGCGCCTATTCCTGCTGAGCAAGCTATAACTGAAATTATCATTACTCCTCTAACGAAAGTGTAAGGCGAAAAAACTACTTGCAGACTTCCCAATACAACGAGCACTCCTAGTGAAATGCATCCAATAACTAGTTGTTGTTTAACTGTTCTCTTCTTTTTCATCTGTTCTCCTTTCCAAATTACCACGGTGATTATTAATAGTTTTACTTCTTCAAAATATCTAACAAGCAGTAACCAAGTACTATTCCTGCTGCAGTCGTGAATGGACTACTAATTGTGATTCTAAAATAATCTGCAAACAAAAAATGTTCTCCGAACGAGGTATAAGTCCAAATTGGAGAAGTCGCGATATATAGAGATGGGATACCGATAGCTAATAATTTTACCCAATCGAATGTCCATTTTTTCTGTTGCTGAATGTCCTTGACCAATGTAGGTAGCTTAAAAAACATTCCTATTATTATAGGAAACACAAGATTGAAAATAAATATTCTTTTATAATCAAACGTTTCTTCTGCATAGGATTTTAAACTCATATAATACATGCTACCTAAATAACAGATAAAACCAATAAATATGGCCCAACCAAAATAATAAATAAATCGCTTCATCAAAAATCACTCCTTCCAAATGAAATAACAGGTCAGATAATAATTAATTTATATCACCTACGTAAGTTGTAGCTTTTCCACTTTCAAAATAAGAAATTAAATGTGTTCTTAAAGCTTGAGGAAATAGTTTATAATCTAACAACTCAGTAATTGGTAACCATTCCGTCCCTACTTGGCCCTTATCAGGATTATTTCCACTAGTAAATATATGTTGATTAATGTTACATAAAAACATAAATTCCGTTTGATGAGCGTGAGAATGATATGCAGCTAGTTCATGGTTTTTTCCAATATATTCTCTTACAAATATCAATTCTCCAATTTCCACTTCCGCTCCTAGCTCTTCTTTGCACTCCCTTAGTAATGCTTGGTGTAGATTTTCACCATGTTTTTGACCTCCGCCAGGTAGAATATAATATGTTCCACCATTTTCATTTATTTTTATAGTTAATATTTTTCCGTCTTTTACTACTACTGCTTTTGCCGAATTTCTTATTCCAATTTTAAATAATTTAACGATAGCTTTTAGTGCTAAATTCCTAATCCACATTTTAAATACTCCCCTCTTCCTATGAATCTATTCTTCATCACTAGCGAAAACCCCTTCATATTATGATAAGCTTAATTTGGGGTGAAAATAATGAAGAGAAAACCAATATATGTAGAAATAACCATCGATTCCGAAATAGATAAGTTATGGGACGCAACTCAGAAACCGGATCTGCATGAGCAATGGGATCTACGCTTTTCTTCTATCACCTATTTACCAAAAGAAGAAAATCAACCGCAACATTTTGAATATAAAACGAATATTGGATTTGGTTTAAACATTGCTGGATGGGGAAAAAGTGTTGGAACATTTCATGCAAAAGACGATTCAAGAACATCATCCTTACACTTTGGGACGGACCAAGCGATTTCCATTATTCGTGAGGGGAAAGGTTACTGGAAGTATAAGCCTGAACAAAATTCGATTACATTTCTTACACAATACGATTATGAAACTAATTTTGGTGCTATAGGTAAGTTCTTTGACCATCTTGTTTTCCGACCGCTTATCGGATGGGCAACTGCACTAAGCTTCGATGTATTAAAGAGATGGCTAGAAAAAGGAGATTCCCCATCCTCGCAATACGGACGATTCTTTACTCATTGGATGATTACTTTCTTGTTCTCATTTGTTTGGATTTATCAAGGGTTAGTTCCTAAATTAATTACGATGCATCCCGAGGAAATCTCGATGACAAAAAGTTTACTCTCTTTAACAACGAGCCAAGCCTCTCTAGCCGTTATTGGAATAGGAATGGCAGAAGTACTTTTCGGATTAATTTGGCTATTTTATAAAAATAAAAGAAGGTTGCTAGGTTTGCAGATGCTCCTTTTTCCTTTGTTAACCTTATCGGCTATTTTCGTGGAACCAGCTGCTCTAAGTCATCCATTCAACCCTGTAACTTTTAACGTAACTTTATTCATCATTTCGATTATTGGATTTTTCATGAGTAAGGATATTCCATCTGCAAAAAGCTGCAAACGAGCGAGATAAGGAGTACTTTCATGTCTATATATAAACAAATATTAGGGAATCAGTTTCATCAGCTCCAGCCTATGCTTCAAAAACGATATGCATTGCCTGATAAGAAACCTTTTAAAGCAAAGGGAGTTATGAAAAAGATAAGTAGAGGTCCGAAATGGTTATATCCATTATTTTTAATAGGAACGCGCTGGAAGTTTTTATTTCCGGAACATGGAGAGAATATTCCTTTTACGATTGTTAATACAACTCATATAGAACCAAACGGCGAGTGCCAGGTCCGTTGGGAAAGAACTTTTTATTTTAAACAGAAAACAAGATATTTTAATGCACTTATGAGCCTGGATCAGCACAAAAACATCGTAAAAGACTATTTAGGAGAGCCGAGTTTATTTTACTCTGAACTCGTTTTCTTTGTTTCAGCAGAAGGGCATATGCAAATTGAATCGAGAAAACAGCGTTTTGTTATAGGAAAGATTGAAATTCCATTACCAAAAATATTTCAAGGGATTGTTCACGTAACCGAGTATTATATAGAAGAAAGAGATGCATTTTCTATACATGTCGTTATTACAAACCCTTTAATCGGCACTTTATTTGAATATAAGGGGGAGTTCGAAGCAAATGACTTTTAAGAGAATTGCCTTAATACATATTATATTATTTCTAGTAGTACTGATTTTTAGTGTCCATCCGTGGTATTTTTTAATGTTAACAGTGGCACAGCTTTTATTTGTACCACTCATTTTAAGATCAATCTTAATAAGAGAAAATCGACTGTATTTTTATTTCGCCATTCCAGCTTTTATAGCTGTCGCCATCTTACAAACGACTGCCAATACTAAGTGGGATGTATTGCTTGCTGCTGTCTACCTACTATTCACTTTCGTAGTTGCTGTTTACGGTTTCGGGCGTTTTATACGTCGAGGCTTTGCACATTTAGAGGAATTTTCAATTGATGCAGGGATGATGTATTTATTCATAGGCGGTATTTGGTTTTTTGCTTCTATTGCAGAGATTGATACTGGCTTTTCCCCTATACTTACATGGTTAACGGGAATCCACTTTCATTATTCTGCTTTTTTACTACCAATTTTCATTGGTTTTCTTGGACGTTTACATAAAACAACTGCGTACAAAATTATTTGCACAATCATTCTAATTGCACCGATTGTCGTTGCACTCGGTATTGCCTTCTCTCCTTGGCTGGAGTTAGTATCTGTACTTCTCTATATTATTGGGATTTACGGATTTATTGTATTAGCAATAAAAGCAACATTTACTAGTACTCTCCAAAAAGCTTTCGTGCTTACATCATTTGGATCTTTAGGGGTTACGATTGTTTTCTCCTTGTTGTATGCAACAGGGGTTTCTAGTATCGGCATTGACTTTATGCTCCGCTTTCATGGATTTTTCAACTGTATTTTGTTCGCTTTATGTGGTGTTGTCGGATGGTCTATAAGCATACCTCCCTCCAAAGATAAAGGTTGGCAGTTTCCGATTAGCAACATTAGAGGAAAATCTATTAACGGTGAAAAGATATTATCGAATAACTTAGGAACTGCTAGTTACGACGGTCTTGTGGATAATATGGATATGTACGTTGATCGCCAATCAACCCCTTCTACGATTATCGATTTTTACGAAAATACAAAAGGTTACAGATTATTTTCAGAAGTACACTGGCACACTTGGTTTAAGCCATTTGCCGCTGTCTATAAACTTATTAGTAGAAAAGTACAACAGCTCAATCTTCCGTATTCTAACAAACAAATGGAAATGACTGGCGATATAGTCGCTATTGAAGACGGTCGCACAAAAACGAGAGCATGGATTCGAAAAATAGATAAAGAAGTAGTTTTCGTTGCTCTCTACTCTTTCCATCAAAATAACAATAAAACTTTTATGAATATTGCCCTGCCACTACCTTGGTCATCGATGATAGGGATACTAGAATTGCATCAAAAACATGAAAAACTTCTCTTAACAAGTAAAGGAAGCAGTGATTCCGATCCAGGAATCTACTTAGCATTTCGCCAATACGTATTCAAATTACCATTACAAGAGCAATTCTTAATAGAGGAAATAAAAGAAGGAGAGCTTCGTGCAAAACATCAGATGCGAATATTCTCTTTGCCTTTTTTAACGATTAATTACGTCATTAATAGAAGTGAGAACTTTATATAAAATGAAGGAGCTTTCCGTTAAAAGAGCTCCTTTTAACCTGCTATTCATTATACATTTTCTTATATTTTTCATAGTATGCATTTAACCAATCCGTATCAATTGGGCCGTTAACTACTTTATAATAATCCCCAGAATAAATATGAACATAATCTTCTTCCACTGTAACCATAGTAGGATTGGATTTACCATGATGGATTGTGAATGAGAATCTCTTTCCTTCGTAGTTGGGATCAAAGAAATTCTCCCTTTGCCTCTTCACACGATACTGACTTAAAAAATTTAGAAGTTCATCTACTGGCTCTAAATCCTCGGTTCTCCACCCATCAGCTTGCTCGTCTGGAATAGGAACGACACTATTAGTAAATGAAAACCCTATAAAATCACTTTTTTTCAATCGGATTAAATCATCTAAAGCTCGTTCACGATAATCATTCCAATACTTGAATGAAAAAAATGCAATACCTGCAATGATTAAAATCAAATATACTTTATTTTTCTTTTTCATACTCCCTCTTTCTACAAACATAAATCATTTCATAACTCTCATTATTAATAGGTGTACCTTTCCAATCCTTATTCACATGTAAAATATCAAAACCATTATCGGATAATATTCTTTCCATTTCCTTCGGGTATGTGTATCGCAAGCTTATACTCGTTCTTTTTTCATCCACTATAATACCATCTGCATTTTTAAACTTTCTAATAGTAATATAGTGTTGAATTTGACTCAATGCATCATAGTTACTAATCGTATAAACGTCTACCTCTTTATTACAAGTTGTATCTTTATACGATTTCCAATATTCTTCGGTACTCGGTTGCAGCAACTCTTCCGCACTTGGAAATCTCGTTCCAAAGATAAAGACTCCATCTTCCTCTAAATGTGTATGGATAGAAGATAAAAGCATATTTTGTGATTCATTCGTATGAAAATGTTGGAAGGAGTTCCCTACCATATAGATTAATGGGCTTTTACAATTTAAATTTAGTTGAGTGCAGTCTTGCTCCAACCATTCGATCTGTATTTGATGTTCTTCTGCTTTTTTCTTTGCTTGTTCAAGCATTCCTGCATGTAGATCAACCCCAATTAAGCTAAAGCCTTTTTGTGCTAAAGGAATCGTTATTCTCCCAGTACCACAAGCTAAATCAATGATGGTACCTCTTTTTTTTGAAGCCCACTCCATTAAAAATGGGAATTCCCCCACATAAGCATTATTTTCGATATCATAGGCAACTGGATCATCATATTCTTCCAGATTGTCATTCATTATTTTATTTGTCATGAGATTCTCCTTAATTACTAAACTTCACTTGGCTTTAATCGGTACATATAAATCAACCTTGCACTTTCCTTCTGGATCATCTGCAGGATTATTCATATTAAATTCTAAGTTATTTCTATTGAAATCTGCTTCATAATTTTCATTAGGCAACCAGTATTCAAACATGTATTGATAAACTAGAGCTAACTTTTCAGGTGAATCATAAAATGAATAAAGAGCATAGAGCCCGCCATCTACTTTTTTGAATTGCATATTAGGATGTTCTTCTTTTTCAAAATCTTTTGGTATAGTTACACAAGCATCATGTCGACATTTATCCGCTTCTACTAAACTTTGATTATCTAAAGATATACCTATAAAATGTTGAATGGGTGGAAATAGCCCGTTTTTCGCTGACCATTGAATCAGTTTCCCCCAATGATCTTGCGGTTCAAAATAACTTCCGATACGTCTAACAAACGCTACTTCATATTCAGGTAAAGTTTTAATCAATACATTCATTTTCCTACCCCCTCGCATAATTTATAGTTTCTGTTCTTGGGACATATGCGTCTTTAGCATTAAGTTAACTCTGATAGATGCGATGTGTCATTTAGTACACTCAAGGTATGTTGTTTAAAACTGTTTTCATGTAGTACTGATATACTACCTACTGATGCTGAAAAATATGCTTCCGCTAACATTTCGGTTTGGAAATTCATCCACCAGGCTATTATGTATCCTAATGTCCCACCATGGGTCACAATAATTAGATTCTTACTCTCAGAATTAAATATTCTTTCCATACAATCGCATACACGACTATAAAATTGTCGCCATGTCTCACCATCTTGGAATTCTTGATAATCAAGATCAAAACCATCAAAATTACGAGGATTTCTGTTTTCTCTAGCCCAATCCTTTGTTTTCCCTGTTGCTATTCCAGTGTTTATTTCTCGAAGTTCCATATCTTCAAGAATTTTAATATTTAGATGCTTTCCAACTATTTCTGCAGTTTGCTTTGCTCGCATTAAATCTGAAGTGTATAGAGCATACTCTTCAGAATTTATATTTCTTTTCAATTTTAGCCCAACTAATTCTGCTTGCCTTCTACCTAAATCTGTAAGTGGAGTATCTGTCCAACCACCCGTCATATTATTAATATGGTGCTCTGATTGACAGTGTTGAATGAGTATAATTTTTCTCATTTCAAATCTCCTTATTAGTCTTCATTTTAAAACTTTATTGTATTCTTCTAGCTATCCTCCTAAAGCTTCCTACATTTAATAATTAACGAAGTTGGTATAGATTTTGCTTTTTCGTATGAGTACCATCTATTTTCATGCCTTTTAATGTCTTCTTCAGAGCACCAAACATCCTCCACCACTTTTTCAATCTGAAAACCATGATTAATTAATGTATTAATATAAGTACTGATTCTAAACTGTTGCATAATTGCGGGATTCCCCCATCCCTCATGGTCGTATGGTCCTTCCTCATGATACGATTTATTAAAAGTTAGAACTCCATCTTCATTGCTTACTCGACTATGCAATGGATGCTCCCAACTAAAAATAAAAAGGCCACCCTGTTTCAAGTATTTATTAATATTGGATAACGTCTTGTCTAAATCAGTTGTCCAACCTAGAGCATAAATAGAATATACAATGTCAAAATAGTTATGTGGCAGCCCTGGATTAACTTCCATTGGTGATTGGAATAGTTGAACAGGTGAACCACAACCCTCTAGTAATAGGTTTGCAGAATTAATTTGTTTTTCAGATAGATCTAAGCCCCATAGTTCAGCTGCATTTCGCTGATTCATATATTGTAATGAATGCCCACTACCACACCCGATGTCTAACACTTTTAAATTCGTAATATCCCCAAATAGATTAAGATCATCTTCAAGTGGAGCCATTGGTCCATACTCAGGAAGTGGATTTCTTCCATAAAAACGTTCTGCTGCTGCTTCCCAACTATGTTTGTTTTTTTCTAGTGACTTAATATTCATTCCATAAAACCCCCATCATTTTTTCCTATTAAGCATGGATTTTTACGATGCTTTGTAGCCTGCTCAAAAGCATAAGCAAACTTAATTAAAATTCCCTCACTAAAAACAGAACCTGCAAAGGTTATTCCAAATGGTTTTCCACTTTTCATATATCCTGCAGGTATTGCTATAGAAGGATATCCTGCTTTTGCACATATGGTGGATCCTATATAGGAAGGAAAAAGAATAGCATCTAGATTATATTTATTAATAGCATAATCAATTCCTTGTTCTTGAGAAAAGTACAAATCTTCCAATCTTGCATTCAAATATTCTGGATTTCTTAATGTATTAGGTAAGTGTTTTCTTTTCTCTAGATTATCTTGGCCGTACTTTAATGCTTTTTCTCCTAAACTTTTATTGAACTCAATTAATTCCCTAAATGAATGAACAGGTTGTTGCGGAGGTAATTTAGAAAGGTAATTATCTAAACTATGTTTCAGCTCATATATTGGCACTCCCCAACTCCATTCCCTATGGAAAGAAGGAATTTCTATATCTTGAATGACCATTGCTCCTTCCTCACCAAGAGTTTGAATAGCAGAATTAAATAATTCTGCATCATATTCATCCGATTCATTAGAAGCGAGATTGAACACACCAATTCTTGCACCTTTTAATCCATTCGTATTTAAATATATCGTGTAATCTTGTAGTGATTGTCCATCACTTTTAAGCGTCGCAGGATCAAGAGTATCGACACCAGTTAGTGCTCCTAGTAAAATAGCAGCATCGGTAACGTTTCTAGCAAATGGTCCAGCTGTATCTTGAGAATATGTAAAAGGAATAATACCTGTTCGGCTTATTAAGCCAACAGTAGGTTTAATACCAACTACCGAGTTTTGAATAGCTGGGCTAAGTATAGAAGCGTCTGTTTCTGTACCAACCGATAATACAGTGAAATTAGCAGCTACTGCCACAGCAGAGCCCGAACTAGAACCACCAACAAAAAGATTTCCATCGCCATAAGGATTTTTTACTTGTCCGCCTCTTGCACTATAGCCAGCCCACATTTCCGAAGACATCGCATTTGCTAATTCTGTCATATTTGTTTTTCCTAGGATGACAGCTCCTGCATTACGAAGTTGTTCAACAAGAAAAGCATCACGCTCGCTAATATGATTTTCTAAAGCTATGGTTCCTGCACTTGTATGCATGGAGTCATTTGTTTCAATATTATCTTTTAGTAAAACTGGTATTCCATGTAAAGGCCCTCTAGATCCCTTTACATTTCTTTCTTGATCTAATGATTCTGCAATGAAAACGGCATCAGGATTGATCTCCAAAACAGAGTTAATCTTTAAACAGTCCTGATCATATTTTGCGATTCTATGTAAGTAATACATGATTAGCTCTTTTGAAGTTATTATTCCGTCTTCCATACCTGCTTGTATTTCTTGAATGGTCAATTCTTCTCTGAGAAATTTATTAAATTTGATTACCATTAAAACTCTCCTCTACTCTTCAAAGCCTCGGCTGCTACAATACTGTCGCGCAAATAATATTGTATTTCCTCGTTTTTTACAATTTCATCGGCAGTCATCCAGTGAATAGACTCAACTTCATCCGGACTTTTTGGGTACGGTTCGCCTTTATCCCATTCACAAAGAAATACAATGTCCACAACTTCTTTGCCATTCGCCAATACAAAAGAAGTATTCCGTACATATTGAATAAGTTCCTTCACTTCAACCCCAACTTCTTCAAACAACTCACGTCGTAGTGTTCTCTCCAAAATATCTCGCGAATCACCTTCATGGTCTACTGTTCCACCTACTAAGGCCAATTCTCCGCCTGCATGTGCTTCCTTTGTACTTCTTCTTATTAAAAGCCACTTATCGTCTCTAAATACCGCACCTTCCACATTTATAAAAAACATATGTATTCTCCTTCCACAAAGCCACTATGTATTCTTCGTGATGTGTAACAATATTTCCTTTCCTTTTTACAAAAAGTATAAAAAAACTGACAACCCTTTATTTAGGGTCATCAGTTTTCCATGGAGACTAATCCTTTTCATAATCCTTTTTAGAAGAATCCTTAACATCTGTAAAGTCTGGTTCCTCACCAAGTTCAGTTCCGAAATTAGGATTTCTGTAGCTTCTATGATCTCTGTCTGAAACTACATCTACGTCTCCAACAGGGTCAAACAGAAGTGGTAAGCATAGTAGTCCACTTAGTCCAACAAGACCAAAAATTATTCTGGATAATCCTGTAGTCTCTCCACCAAATATAGAGGAGACTAAATCATACTTGAAAAACCCAATTAGACCCCAGTTGATCGCACCAATTATAACTAAGACTAAAGCAATCCGAGATATAACTCTCATGGATTAACACCTCCTTATTTTTTATACGGAGCAAGATGTAAGGGAAGGGCGCATACCTTCCTTTACGAATCATTAGCGACGATGTTCGAATAAATCGATTGTTCCTAATACGATATGGGCTACACCAAAGCCAATAATCGAACTCGTTATTAACGGTGAAATGTTTCTACTATTACGCAATACCATGCCCGTAGTTGTTACGGCTGTTCCAAGTACTGTGGGGATTAATCCTTCTCGTATATTTTCCATAAAAACACTCCTTTCGCTAATTGCTAAGATTCGTCCTTATCTTTCGCAATAAATACTCGTTTAATACAGACCAATGCAATTTAAGCTTTTTAAAAGAATTAATTTAATGAAAAGGGATTTTAATTATTATGATAAAAAAACGATCATTTATTCTAAAACGAATATCAAAAAAAGAAAAAATCGATAACCTTTATGATGGGTTTTCGACTTTTCCTTTTTATCAAGAAGCTTCATTTGTATATGAGTTTCGCCTACCGATTAATCCTTTGTTATCTCTCTTTTTCTCATTAATTTGTGCCATTAATTGTTAGGAAGATAACTGACCTAATCTATGGAAAGGATAAATTCCAAAGTGCCGGTCAATACTTATCATAGACAACCAAGAACAAGAAAAAGAACATGCTCATCTTTAGTCGATATTTAATGGTAATGTTGTTGCTCACAATCGGAAATAAAAAATGCTGAAGTAATAGCAAGTATTTTCTCTAAAAATAGCACGCTTTTGTATTAATTGGAATCGCTTTTTCCCATTTCCTCATTCATAGTATATATCATTTACATCCACTTTATTTCTAAGTTCTTAAAGCAATTTCCGACATGAATAAAGCCGATTAATCCTACGTAAAGAGAATTCAATTTTAAATAAATAATTCGTCAATAGTGAACCGAAATCTCTTGTTTATTTAAAAGAGATTTCGGTTTTCTTATTGTACTCAGAAGGCTAAGCCTATTTTTTTTTGACATTAACAACGGGGGAAGTTTACAAAATGACCAGACTTACTGAACGTTCTATCGATACTATTCAAATTTAGATTTATTGAGAGCAAAGAAGAATGACAGCGGTTAGTTGGTCTATTCAAGTCAGACTTAGAAAAAATTGTGCAAATTCTTGCTGCAAAAATAACAGAAATCATGTTGAAGAAATACCCGAAGTATGATTATTATTTCTATACTGCCTTGGGGTTAAACCAGTGTATTTTTTAAAAACTTTTATAAAATAACTTTGATCGTTAAAGTTTAGCCAAGTGCTAATTTCTGAAATTGAATATTTCGTTAAATGTAATAAACTTTTCGCTTCCTCTATTCGTTGCCGTTGTATATATTCACTTATTGGTATACCAACTTCTTTTTTGAATAGAGATGATAAATAATTAGGACTTAAACTACATATTTCCGAAAGTTGATCAAGCGTGATGTCACCATACAGATGTTTATAAATATATTCCTGACATGTAATAATTGTTGCAGAATATTTCTCTACATTTAATTGATGCACTCGTTTGGTATAATCCATTATTGCTTCTTCCGTTAAGTTCAATATCGTCTTTAGGCTTCTTAATTCCTCAAGTTGTTGAATGTAAAAATCACTTAAGGTAAAGGCTATTTCCTCATTTAAGCCACCTTCAATCGCAGCTCTGCAAACAAGTGCAATTCCGGTTATCATTAAATTTTTTTCACTTCTTAAGCGATTTCGTTTCGACAATAATCCTAATTCTGCCTCACCAACAATGGAGTAATCAAAGGTATCTTTTATTTTATCCATACGACCGTTTTTAACGTAATCAAGCAAAACCCGTTCATATGAAAGATTGGAGTGGAAAATGAAATTCCTTCTTCCTTTGGAAAGCTCGAGTTCCAGTTCTTCAGATTCAATTATTACGAGGTTCAACTTCTTATTGTTTTGCAAGACTATCTTTTCATCTAACATTTTACGGTAAGCTAAATAATAAACCAAAAGGCTAATCGATAATAGTTGTTGCTTATCTATAACAGGGACGGATTGATAGTATTCTATGAGCTTCCCTTTATTCACGTTTCCTTTAAAAACATCCATGACTTTGGAAATGTCTTCTTTCGATATTTCTGACTCCAGCGTAGGTCCTACAATAATAGATCCTAAAAAAAGACCAGTTTCTTTAAGATTGATAAAGAAACAGTTCAAATTTGAATTCGAGAAAAAGATAGGAAAATCATGTGGATCCTCGTCGTAATTATATACCCTAATCTGCTCTTTGAACGGCTCATAGTATGGATTTTTCCGCAGTTCATTTTTTGAAAGCTCATATTCAAACTCGCCAAATTGATTGACATAATAAACAGGGATTTGATGAATGTCATAAATGAGCTGACAAATATATTGTAAATCTTCTCTAATCATCTACCTTATATTCTCCTCTCACTTTTTTATTCCAAATACATTTTATTCACATTAAAAAAGTACCATTATCCGTAAAATACTACAATATATAATCCTTTACTCGCAATAAAATAAAGGACGTAAGATATTATAAAAAAAAGGGGAGTTAAACATGGAATTAACAAACAAAATTGCAGTAATTACCGGTGCTGGAAGTGGAATCGGAAGAGCAAGTAGTTTGAAACTTGCTCAAGACGGCGCAACTGTTGTCTTAGTAGATTACAATAAAGAAACAGGGGAAGAAACATTAAACCTAATTAAGGAGCAAGGCGGAGAGGGAATCTTCGTTCAGGCTGATGTATCGAAAAGCGAAGATGTTCAAAACTATGTAAATAAAGCAGTTGAAGTATATGGACGTATAGATGTATTTTTCAACAATGCAGGTGTAATCCAAAAATTTGCACCTTTCACGACAGTAGAAGAATCTGAATTTGATCGTATTATGAATATCAATGTAAAGGGTGTCTTCCTTGGAATGAAACATGTGTTGAAAGTTATGGAAGAACAAGGAAGTGGATCTATTATTAACACTGCTTCTACAGCTGGAATTCGCCCTGAACATAGTGTAGCTGTATATTCTGCGAGCAAACATGCTGTTATAGGTTTAACAAAGGGTGCTGCGTTAGAATATGCAAAAAAAGGAATTCGTATTAATGCTCTTTGTCCAGGTGGAGTTCAAACAGCTCTAACAGCAGGTGTTGCCGATCAGTTTGCACAAGGTGGTTACATTCCTGAAGAAATTTCAAATATGAGACTTGGGCGATATGCTGAGCCAAATGAACTCGCTGAAATGGTAGCTTTCTTAGCATCAGAAAAAGCAAGTTATATGACCGGTTCAATTGTTCTTGTAGATGGCGGGTTAACTTTATAGTCAATAATAACATCTTAGTGTAACAGGTAGAACACTGAAGAAATAATAAGTATACACCTCTCCTAGTTATTCTAATTTAGTTAATTGCTTTAAATGTATTCAAATAATGTAAGGAGTTGCTGTGGCAATTCCTTTTTTTATCCTAATTTTATAGAATTCAAAGTTTAGTTTGTAAAAGTTTTATTTATAGTAAAGATTGTTAAAATCACCTCTCAAATTATACTGAGAGGTGATTTTTATTGGGTATTTATGTTAAAACAACTATACATTGTGAAGGGCGATTAAACTAACTAACGGAGCCGTATAGTTGAAGAAGGATAAATAAAAAAGAGCTGAATACAGCTCTTTTTTATGTTCATTGAGATTCAGGCTTTTCCCTGTAAAGCTCATCCAAATGTTGTAAATGATTTAATCCCCATTCATGCATTGGCATTAAAACTGGCATTAACCCTTTTCCGTATTCAGTAATGGAGTATTCAACCTTTGGGGGTATTTGTGCATAGATTTTACGATTGATAATATCGTGATATTCTAATTCCCTTAATTGGGTTGTAAGCATTTTTTTCGTTATACCAGGAATTGAACGTTGTAGTTCACTAAAACGCAATGTACCATTTTCGATAAGATGATAAAGAATTACTGGCTTCCACTTTCCGACAAGAATATCAAGAGCAGTTTCAATTCCACCATTACAACTATTAGTCATAAATCTTCCCCCTTGTATCTTAGGTATCTTTTTGTATACTATGACACATTAAAGTGACTACTTCTAAATATTTCTCTTATCAATTATTATAACCTTAGGATTTAAATTGAAACAAGGAGGGTACTATATGAACATTGCACTATGGATTATTCAAGGTTTGTTAGCACTAATGTTTATTGGTGCAGGAGCAACTAAGTTACAATATGAAAAGGCAAAAAAGTCACTCCCATGGGTAAGTGATTACTCGAAGGGCTTTATTGCATTTATTGGGGTTGTAGAAGTTCTTGGGGGAATTGGATTAATTCTTCCATTCGCTTTAGGCATAGTTCCAATTTTAACACCCCTTGCAGCTATTGGTCTGCTATTAATTATGGTGTTTGCAGCTGGCTTCCATGGGAAGCGTGGGGAATATAAAGCGATTGGTACAAATATTATCATTATCGCCTTAGCTCTATTTGTCACAATTGGACGTTTTTAATTTCAAATATATAAAAATACATTATAAAACTAACGTGAAAGGACAAGGTGATTGTTATTCAATTAACAGGTGCTTAAGTTGAAAAAGAAGGAATTTTTTTCAAAAAGCCTGTATCTAGATTACATAGTAATCATAGATACAGGCTTTATATTTTAGTAACTTATTTCCCATATATAAATTTAAATCAAAGACCGTTGAAATTGTATAATATAGATGAGCAGAGCCAGACCTCTATTTTACTTGTGCTAGCACTGCCTTTGATGGTGTTTCGTATTTCACATAACCCTTAATGTTGGTGATGTAGAGGCTTCCGCCTACGCCATATTGCCCTCCATATTTGCTGTCATACCGGTAGACTCGATATACTTCTCCAGGGTTTAACACACGTTCGAAGACTAGCTTATCGCCTTCTCGTTTCCAAAGATTGATTCTTTTCGTAATGGTAACTAGACCAATTTGACCTTTTTTCAGCTCCAAACCTTTCCAAAAGACAGGCTTTTGTGGTTTAATTTCTTCCTTAATAGGCAGAGTAGCAACAACTTTTCCTTCCTTGCTTTTATTTGCATGTTTATCCTCAGCAATAGCCGTAAAGATATCTCCTGGGATTGGAGCCGAAATAGAGTACTTGAAAACGCCATTCTGATCTGCGAAAGTATCCCCAATATACTTTGAATTTTTGTAGATTGTTACTTTTGCATTGGCTTCCGTTTTACCACTAATTTGCTTTGAATCACTTGTAACTGGATCAAATGCCGGTACCGCAGGCGGCGTAATATCACGGACAGTCGAACGAATATAATCGCTCTCTCGTCCCTCCTCATTTTTTGCGTAAAAAACTAGAGAATAACCATCTGGCAACTTTCCGCTATAGAACTTAAAAGTCCCGTCAGGTTTCACCTTCTGGGATTGGTCCCGAAACAATTCATCTTGGCTTTCAGCAGAAACATAAATAGTCGTATTAGGTTCTGCTTTTCCTGTAATATATTCATTTTGATCGGAAAGAAAATCTATCTTTGGTGGCTGGGGCTTCTCCAATTTATAAGTGACAACAATTCTTCCTTCTTCGCTTTTATTTTTATATTTATCCTCAGCAAAAGCAGTAAAGATATCTCCTGGGATTGGAGCCGAAATCCAGTACTCGAAAACGCCATTCTTATCTGCGAAAGTGTACCCAATATAATTAGAATTTTTGTAGATAGTTACTTTTGCATTGGCTTCTGTTTTGCCACTAATTTGTTTTGAATCACTTGTAATAATATCAAATGTTGGTACCTCAGGCGGTGTAAGATCACGGACAGTCGAACTGATATAATAGCTCTCTCGTCCTTCCTCATTTTTCGTATAAAAAACAAGAGAATAACCACTTGGCAGCTTTCCTGTATAAAACTTAAAAGTCCCGTCAGCGTTCACCTTCTGGGATTGGTCCTGAAACAATTTGTCTTGTATTGCAGCAGAAACATAAATAGTCGTATTAGGCTCTGCTTTTCCTGTAATATATTCATTTTGATCGGTAATAGAATCTATACTTGGCATCTCGGGCTTCTCGGTTTTATAAACTGGTACGGTAATAATATTGCTTTTAATCCCTAGTTTTGATTCTGCCCAAACCTGTAATTCCGTTAATCCCTCAAGGCTTGGAAGGTCTAATGTCAAATTTCCGGATGATTCAACGATTGCAATCACTTTGCCATTTCCTGCTACAACCACTTTGCCTTCCTCCTCGTAGGCAGCTAAGGTCAGCTTGTTCGTTTGAAGCGTCACATCACCATAAACCATAGGATCATACGGTTTATAATATTCATCCTTGACTGTTAACAGGAAGGAATGTGAAAAATAAGGGTCTGTTGAACCTATAATAGAGGCAGTAACGGTTGTTGTCCCTGCTTTTTTGGCTAAAATATTGCCTTTTTCCGTTATTTCAGCAACCTCAGGGTCTGAAAAAGTTATATTCAAATCTTTTGACTTAATTTTCTCTTTCCAACCCCCATTTGGAATCGAAAACTTTTCTAAAATAAACCCACTATACACAGACCCAATAAACAATTCTAATGTTTTTGGTGTACCTAATTGATATTGTGGAGATCCCACAAAATTTGCTGGATTTTGTACATCAGAGCGATCAATAAAATTGAAATCAGTTAACAATGATTGTAATGCTGGAAGCTTAGTCATTTCACTAATAGAATGAATATAGTTCGAATTAGCATTAATCGTCTCCAATGAAGGGAATAATTCAGCATGCTCTCCTAGTAAGTTGATATTAAAAATGTTATTGTAGTTTATCTCCAATTCCTTTAGATGTTGATAAGGAATATCTGTTTGAACAAGCTGTGATAAATCGGTAATCTCATTTCTGTACATTATTATATTTTCAATGGACGGAAACAGATAAGACATTTTCTTGGCACCTTCCATAGCAGAAAGTTGATTATAACTTAAATCTATATTTCTAAGATGGACCAATGGGTTATTAATCGCATCGAACAAGGTACTAGCGTCCTTTAATGAATCTGATATCTTTAATTCCTCTAATGTTGGCATAACGTTAAGGAAGTCATAATTTACCTCAATGCCATCCAATCGAAGATACTTAAGCTTTGTTGCCTTTTTCAAGTCATCTCCCTGAAAGACTTTAGATTTATTATTATTAAAGAGTGTTAATGACTCTAGATTAGGCAGGGACTGTAAAAAACGAGAGCTACCATTAAAATCAATAAATAATTTCGTCAACTGCGGAGCCTTTGTCAATTCACTAAAATCAGGAATCGATAAACCAGTTATCGCCAAATCCGTAAGCTGTTGCATACTTTCAATTCCAGCAAGCGAAGTAACTTGTTTTCCGGAGAGGTCAAGTTTTTGTAGGTTTTTTATTGAAGAAATCGTAAGCAACGGTTGATTATGAGCAGAGTTAATCACTAATTCACTTAAATTCGAAAGTTCACCTAGAGGAGAGAAATCATTTGCGTAAGTACCAGATAAATACAAACTCTCTAAACTTTTTATTTTTGAAAGCGGAGTAAGATCTGTTGGGTCGCCGCTTTCATGGCTGTTTTGAATGATTAATTGTTTAATAGGCAAACCAGCCAGTTTCTCCATCCCTTTGAAAGTTGTGATAGTCCCCGAATACCAATTTCCAAGCGTTATGACACCATTATTTTTCTCTACACAGCTGGATATTCGATCGATAGTGGTTTCCTCGTCATATTGGTGGTCACAAAAGTTAACATAATCCTCTAACTTTTTTTGAAGCATGGAATCCTCTAATTGTATAACCGTATTACCAGCTAAATCAGAAGCATACACAGGTGAGTGTGAACTCAGTAAGAATAATGCAGTAAAAATGGATAAAATAGTATGTTTCATGTAATTCTTCCCCCAAAATCATATATATTCCTTTATTATCTTAGAATAGGAAGATAATAGATATAGGAAGAACATGGGTTATTATCCGTAAAAAAGAAAATTATCATTGCATATTTGGTTAAGTAGAAAATTATTTCAGATTGGTCTAGGGTAATACCTCCAAATTTAGAACGGTTTGTATTGAGTCCTATAACAACAATAATTTATTTCAAAAAGGGTTAAGAACAAAGGATGCTTAGTGCGGTATGTTATATTCCATTCTTCCTGGTTACTAAAATAAGTCCGATTTGTATGCAACCATTGATTTATAGGCATTTTAAAGACCGCTAATTCATATGAGAATTGGCGGTCTATTTCGTTCTTTATATGGTATTTCGTATCACTCAACTGGGTAGCTTAATTATATGTAGAAACGCTCTCTTTTTTTAAGTTATTTCTTCTATGCTTTTCTTGTTCAAAAATCCAAATTTGGTTTCAGAAATAATAATTGCACAAAGTATAAGAATTGCTCCTATGGTCATTTTGAAAGTCATTACTTCACTTAAAATGACAATCGAAAATGCCATTCCCCAGAAGGCTTCTGTGGATAAAATAATTGCTGCTTTTGTTTCCGAAATGTATTTCTGAGCAACTGTTTGTATTAAAAAAGCAATCGTTGTTGAAAAAACACCTAGATAAAGGAGATTGATCATTCCTTCTGTTTCCAAAGAAAAAGAAGATTCCCCTCTGAACAGAACAACAATCCAACTGACAACAGCCGCCACTATCATTTGAACAATCGTAAGAGCAATTGGATCCTCATTTTTTACAAACTTAGATGTATAAAATATATGAAATGCAAAACCAATCGCACAGCATAAAGTTAGCAAATCACCTATATTAACTTCAGAGGATAACTTAAGAGACAATACCGCTATACCCATTACGGCCAGAATAGCACCAATTAATTCGTACATATCAATTTTCTTCTTATAAAAGAGAAAACCAATAAAAGGTACAATTACTACGTTAACGGATGTTAAAAATGCATTTTTAGAAGGTGTCGTAAATTGAAGTCCTATAGTTTGAAGAGCAAAAGCAAGGTATAAGATAATTCCTAAAAGCGCTCCTTTTATCATGGTACTTCTATTTACTTTCTTCAGCTTTTTGTAAAATAAAATACTTAATATTACTGCGCCAATCAAGAACCTTCCCGCTAAAATTTGATAAGGAGAATAATATTCTAACGCTATGGCACTGGAAACAAATCCACTTCCCCATATAATTGCTGTTACAATCAACAATATTTCACCAATATATTTTTGCATTTAAACCACCAGCCTTTTTTCAATATTCTAAGTATAGCTTAATTAAATTGAAAAAAAAGACATGATTTAAAACAATTCAAAGAAACCTTAGCACTCAACCTTTTACTTATTACTTTATTATCTAATCCTAGCCTTACGAAAAAAATCTTCGCTCTCCTTTCATTCATAAAAAAGTGCATATAAAAAAGACCAGAATATATTGGTCTTTAAAGTCATATTTTCTAGGATTGATACCATGACGAATTCTTCCTTTTATTACTTTGAGGCGAACATCATGACAATGTCCTCTTACAAGCACGATGTTCATAGTGGGGTTACTGACTGCAAATAATTGTTCCTAAAGTGAAGTAGGTACAATCACCCCTTATTGATTTCAAGGATGACTTTCCCCTTTGTGCGTCCACTTTCAACATGCCTGTGAGCTTCTATGATCTGATTCAAAGGATAGCACTTCTCAATAACCGGTTTTAATTTCTCTTCCTCCATAAGCCCACGTAAGAAATCCAAATCCCTATCATTAGGTTTTGCAAGATGCACTTTAGCTTTCTTACGACCAATCAAAGGACTTATTATCAATTGAATTGGGTGATACTTTGGGTAAAGTGCATGCTCTGAAATGTAAACACCCTTCTTGGTTAGTGAACTCATACAACTAAAAAAAGTCCGCTTACCAACCGCATCTAAAATAATATCGTACTTTTTCCCGTTATCTGCGAAATCTTCCTTAGTGTAATCTATCACGTAATGTGCCCCAAGATCTTTAACCCACTGAAGATTCGAGGTACTACAAACAGCTGTTACTTCGGAACCAAAGTGCCTGGCAAGCTGAACAGCAAAGTGCCCGATACCGCCGGATGCACCATAAATCAAGACCCTTTGACCTTGCTTTATTTGTGCTATATCTCGCAAAGCTTGCAGCGCCGTTTGAGCAGCACATGGTATAGCCGCTGCCTCTTCAAAGGTTGCGTTCTTCGGCATATGACTTAAAACACTTTGGCGTGGGCAGACATATTCTGCATGGGATCCGAGACAACTCCCAAAAACATGATCGCCAACCTTAAATCTGTGTACATTTTTTCCGACTGCTTCAACCGTACCGGAAACGTCTAAGCCCAGTATAAGTGTTTTCGGCTTTGTAAGACCATTCTCTAATCTGGTAGGCAAATAGCCCTTTCGATACAGATAGTCATATGCATTGACCGAGGCATTTTGCACTCTGATCAATACCCTATCGTCATCCTTGATGGATGGAAGTTCGACATCTTTTATCTCCAGGACTTCAGGAGGACCATAGGATTTGTAAATAGCAGCTCTCAACTATCTTACCTCCTTGATTATCGGCATCTTGAGTTAACCTTTGCACTTTTCACTAAATATTATACGAATTTTCAATCTTTTTTATGAATTATTAGACTCTGATATAAACCATCAAATTGGATTTTTTAATTGATTTACAACCTTATAAATACTTCTGTTCCATCTTTTGCTTTAACGTCAACTATATTAAGCCCTCTATGTCTTTTTAGTTCTTTCACAATTTCTTTTAGTTCCATTTTATTTAATTGTGGAATAGTAAATGACATTTCTTTTTCTTTCATACCTTCTATCATCCATTTGTTCATCATTTTATTCCACAATTGTGAAGAAAGAATAGAAATACCAACGTTTAATACCAAATAAGGAACTGGAATAGAGAGTCTGACTCCCTTCGATTTCACTTTTACGTTTAACATATGGGTACTCTATTCAATCGTAACGGAAACTGTGTCGCCATTTGCTGATCTAACATCGACAATTTGACCGTCTAGTTCATTTTCAATTGCATCCAGAATTAAGCTAATATCGATATCTTTTACGTATTTTTCCGACTGAGGAATACTTGATGCAATATTATGTCCAGCTAATAACACTACTTTCACAAGCTTGATTGGCAAATTGACATTAACATTGTCATTTTCAGCTGATACAACACGTACTTTCAACATTTTGTCTGCATAGGTAGAAGACTTTGGTGCAATAGTGCTTCCGGATTCTCTATCTTTTAATACTTGAATAAGCTCAGAAGCCTTCGTAGCATCTAATTTCCCTTCTTGTACCATTGTTAACACTTTTTCAATTTCAGTATTCATCGCCATTTCCCCCTATTCATCTTTTAAAAGCTTAATCGCTTCTTCCGAACTTATCTCTCCGTTTGCTAACATTTCAATTACCTTTTTCTCATCCACTTCGTTTTTCTTCTTTGTTTCGTATCCAAGAGAACTAACAACCTCATTCAGTTTCCCACGAACTGTTGGATAAGAAATCCCTAGTTCCTTTTCAACTTCCTTTATATTGCCCCGGCATGTTAGAAATACCTCAACAAATCGAAGTTGCTCACTTGAAAGGGAAGCCAATTTGGATAATTCAAATTCATTTTCAATCGTTGTCTGGCAGTGAGAGCAGTGTAACTTCGTGATTTTTAATGTTTCACTACAGACAGGACAATGACTAATAACTGGATATCCCATAAAACTGTTAATTCCTCCTTTCATTTGTATTCATCATATAACAACGCATTTATAAAATCAATATTAAAATTGAATAAATGAATAAAATTAAAAGTATTAATAAATAATATTAATACAAAGATAAAGTTAATTTGAAAAAGCATCTTCTTTCTATAAAAAATTCTGTAATTAAAGATGCTTCAATTTAGATAATGAAATACAAGAAGAAAAAAAACAGCCTACGATACCAAAGTTTACGGTTTCGTGAGGCTGTTTTTTATTTATTATAAAACTAATCCATCTTTCATTGTAATAATATGATCCGCGTACGGCAGCATTTCTTCGTCATGGGTTACCATCAATGTCGTGATTTTCAGGGACTTCGTCAACTCTCGAATTAATGTCATAACGTCTTTCGATCTTTTTGAGTCTAGACTTGCTGTTGGCTCATCGGCAAATAGCATTTTTGGCTTGTGGATGATTGCTCGGGCAATTGCAACTCGCTGTTTTTCTCCGCCTGATAATGATGCGGGGTAGGCTTTTTTCCGATGATCCATTTCTACCAATTTGAGTGTCTTTTCAACTTCTTCATTTTGTTGAAGTTTGCTCATCTTCGTTTCTGAAACGTCTAGCATTAGCATTAGTTGTTCCTCAACTGTGAGAAAAGGGACGAGATGCGATGATTGAAAGACAAATCCGAACTCGCTTGCTCTGATTTTTCGAATCTGCTCCTGGTTCATGTTGGTCATATTTTTTCCTTGGAAGATTACTTTGCCATCTGATGCGCGTTGCAGTCCTGCCGCAATTGTAAGCATTGTACTCTTACCAGATCCAGATGCACCTACTAAAGCTGTTATTTCACCTTCTTGTAGAGAAAGGTTAATGCCTTTTAATACTTGTTCTTCCACTTCGCCATTTGTAAAAGTTTTGGTTACTTCATCGATTGTAAAGATTGTCATATTACACCTCTCCTTGTTGAATAGCTTGCAGTGGTTCAACTTTTTTAATTTGAAGACCAGAAAGTGTTGCGCCTATAAATCCGATGATTAAGAATATGATTGATAATTGAATAGTTGTTTCGAGTGTTAAACTGAAAGGCATTCCTTCGGGTGCAATTGTCGCAAAGCCTTGGCTTAACGCAACTGATAATACAAGTGCAGTCACGGTGATGACAATCATTTGGTACCACATCATACCGAACAATCGGCTTGTTTTAACACCGAGCGCTTTCAGGATTCCGTATAACCCTATCTTTTGTACGTTCATCATGTAGAAGAATATCGCGAACAACATTCCACTAATGACAACTAAAAACCAAACGATCATGTTGAGCGACATCTGTTCCGCATTGTAACTAGGAATCGTATTTAGGAAATCTTTATTAGAAAATGATTGTAAACCCGATACATCTTGTACTTTCTCTGTACCCGGTATGAAAATCAATTGCATTTCCTGTGCACGGTAAATTTCTTTATAGTCATCCATATTGATGAAAGCAACAGGGGCATGGCTATATTTTTGTTGATCGACAAATCCCGTCACTTTAAATTCTCCATTAAACTGATTGTTCGTTAAGATATCTCCGACTTTTATACCGTCATCTTCCATTGAACGATCCAGGATTACCTCTCCTTTACCAACAGATTTAAATAACTTCGAATCTGTTGAAGTGACAAATGCAACACTATGTTGCTTGTCTTCAGTATCGTTCACAAAACCCATTTGAATCGAAAATGCCATCGCATCTTTCTGTTTTTTTAATATATCTGCTTGTATATCTACATCTATTTTCGAAAGATTGTATGTTTCATTCGCATCCGCATTCATATAGAATTGTCCGTCTGGTAAATCCTTTATCAAAGCCGCATTATCTTGAGATAGCCCATTTGATAATCCAGATATAATGAATGTTAAAAAGCTTACTAGAAATATGATAGATCCTAAGATCGTAAATTTTGCTTTATTCTTCTTCATTTCTTTCCATGCAATATTCATTTTTACCCCTCCGTATTTTCTTGATAGCTAGAGTATATTCTCGCTAGATGAACGGAAGATGAATTTAGTGTTACGGTTTGGGAGAATGAGGAATTATCATAATGAATTCCAAAAAAAATAAAAGTGTCTTCTTTCTACAGAATTTCATCTGTAGAAGAAAACACTTTTATTCGTAAATTCAAGAAACACTTTCTTGCAAGCCTCTTTTGACCTGCGTAGGTGCATCTATCTTCTGCCGCATTCTGACAAAAATATTATTGGAAATTAAAGCGAATATAATTAGCCCGACACCTATTACTTCATAAGATGTTATTTGATTCCCTTGAATACTGGAAATAACAAGCGTTGTAACTGGTACAAAGTTAATAAATAATAGACCATTTAAAGGAGATAGAATACTAACTCCAATATTCCAACCTAGTAATGCAATAATTCCTGGAAAAATAATCATGAAAGTTAAATGCGGACTGACAATTTGGATTGTTTCCATACTCGGTAAGTTTACTTTTCCCGAAAGAGTTAATACGAAAACAATTAGTGCCGCAGTTCCTGTACCTAATAGACAACTTAATGTTGAATAACGGAGCGCAGACCAACCTCTAAACTTATTTCCTCCCATTGTGTAAACAACCCATCCAATAACCGCTAATAATATAAGGAAAAATGGAATGATATTGTTTGTTGCAGATAAGAACGAGCTAAAATTACCTTTCGTAATAACAAGCAAAGCGCCAATAAAAGCTAGTAATACACATACCAATGTGAACGTAAATGGTCTTCTTCTATGTAGGATCCAAAAGATCACTATAGATATCATCGGCATTAAAGATTCCATAATAGAAGCAACCATTACCCCTGGCCCTCCTAAAAGATTCTCTCCAAAAAAGATTAGTAAGTTATATACAGTAAAAGCCATCGTACCGAAAAACCATAATAGTATCCCTTTTCCTTCGAATCGAAATGCTTGTTTTCCTTCTTTCCATAAAAGAATCACTACTAAAATAACTGTCACTGTTCCATAACGGAAAATAGTAAAATAGAACGGATCAATATATTTAAAAGCATCATGTGCGACAGGAAACATAGCACCCCATGACACACTCGCAATAAAACATAAAAAAGTACCTAGTAAAATATTATTTTTCATAAAACTAAAATCTCCTTCTTGGTTTTCCCTTATACATTAAACTTTATAAACTACTATCATGTAAAATGAGTAATATTGATGTTTACTATCATTTTTAGTGATATCATAGAGAAAAAGGTTAGAAAGGGTTTCAAAAATGGAGTTTAAGGATTTAGAGATTTTTCAAAAGGTCGCCGAGAAAGGGACTGTCACAGAAGCTGCAAAAGAATTAAGTTATGTACAATCAAATATCACTTCGAGAATTCAGAAGCTCGAAACAGAGTTAAATACTCCATTGTTTAACCGACACAATCGTGGAATGAGTTTAACACCTGAAGGAAAAAAACTTTTAGTATATTGCGAGAAAATACTTTCGCTAACAAATGAAATGAAAAAAGTGGTACAAAGTAAAGAAGAACCGTCTGGAAAATTAGAGATTGGCACAGTAGAAACAGTCATCAAACTACCTACTATTTTATCTACTTATACGAAAAAGTATAAAAACGTTGATTTTTCTCTTTTCTCAGGAGTAACGGAAAAGTTGCAGGAGAAAGTGTTGAACCACCGTTTGGACGGAGCTTTTGTAACAGAGACAGACATCCATCCTGATTTAATCGCTCACGATGTTTTTCAAGAGGAGCTTGTTTTAATATCGGATAGGAACACCATATCCATTGAACAATTAAAGAGCGAGCCAATCTTATGTTTTAGCAAGGGTTGTGGCTACCGAGCAAGACTCGAAGCGTGGTACACAGACGAAAATATTACTCCTAAAAAAGTCATGGAATTCGGCACATTGGAAACCATTTTAAGCAGTGTTGTGGCTGGTCTTGGTATTACATTTGTTCCGAAATCGGCAGTGTCCCACTTGCAAGCAAGAGGACTGATCAAATGCCATTCTCTACCTGAAAAATATAGTAAAATTAAAACCGTTTTTATAAGACGATCTAATACATACCTAACAACGACCGTCGAAAAGTTTATCGAAACAATTGAACATAGCAAAGGTGAAACATCTGAGTTGATGTCTTTTTAACCATTTCACCAAAAGTAAAAGCGTCTTCTATCTACAAGGTTGACCTGTAGAAGAAGACGCCAATACATCAATTTCAAGAAACTGTTACACCAGTGTTTTGTTTCATTTTTCTAGCCTCTCTGCTTCTTTGTTTACCTAATGCTTTTTTCTACCAACATAAAGTAAATGAGATGACACTCCTAGAATATGAGGATCTGCAGCATTATTTATAATTAAATCAATAATTTTTTCTACCTCATTTTCTCCTTTTTCTCTCCAATAGTTCCAGCTTTCATTATTTAAAATTGCACCTACATTTGAACCTATTAACTCTAAAGTTTCAAATCCTTGTGCTTCCATAAACGGTTTTATTTCTTCAATATTAAAATAATATGCACCTGTAAAACGTCCTTCATCTGCATGATTAAAGCAGCCCGTTTGAGAAAACTGAGTGATGGAATCCATGTTATTGTTCGGTTTCCAATTCTCTGGAGATATAAGTGATGAAAAAATATGCCTAATTCTAGACATGAAAGCTACAAAAACAATCCCATCTTTTTTAGTAACTCTATATAATTCTTCCACAGCTTTAATACGATCATCTGATTCTTGCAAATGATACATAGGACCAAGCATTAGCGACGCATCGAACTGATTATCTTCAAGTTTATTAAGATCTCTAGCATCGGCAACATAAAATCCATTAAACTGCTCATTTAAATTAAGCTCATTTGCTTTACTTTCCGCAACTTCAACTAGCTTTGGTGTTAAATCAGTCAATGTAACCTTATAGCCTTCTTTAGCTAGCTCCATGGAATACTTTCCTGGTCCTGCTCCGTTATCCAATACACAACCATTTTTAGGCATATATTTTTTTATGTAATGCCAATTCACTTGAAATTCAATTGGTTCTCTATCAAGTCGTCCCCATTCATCGAATTTCCGATAGTAATCAATAATGTTACTCATACATCCACCTACATCCTTTATAGTTACTTACGTCTACATTTTTTAGTGAATCCCATACTTTAATAAAACTAAACCGTGCAAAGTATTTACACTAAATGAAAATTCAAAGCATCATTCAGCATTTCTTGATAGAGTTCATTCCAATTATGATAATAATCTTTAACTTCACCAGGATCTATAAAGACCCTTTGTGATGACTCATAAGCTGCATCAAATGCATGTATTTTGCTAATATCCATTCGATAGAAAACCTGATATCCAACCTTAGGATATGAACTCTCTTCATTCCATTTAGGATTATCATGATGATCAACAATTATATAGCCAAGAAGATGACATTCTCCGCCGACATAGCCTTCTTCCATTGCTTCTCTTTTAAAACATTCCTCAGAGGTCTCACCTGACTCGAGATGGCCTCCAGGAAAGTCCCATCCTCTATGATTTAAATCAACTAATAATAGTTTGTTATTGTGAAAACAAAAGCCATGGACACTTGTAATTAAATTCTGCTCAGGAAGTCGATTATCACGTTTCCAAGTTAATTTAACTTTTGATTCGCCCCATTGGACATAGGTCGTTGTCATACTCTTTTCCCTCCCTTTGAGATTGCTTCTTCTTCATGAGAATTATGGAAAACCATTAGATTAGGCGAAAAAAAAGTTATGACCTTTAGCCAGTTCTCCTTCTTTCATTCACCATTCCTCCAACGTTTTCCTAAATCCATAAAACCCTCTAAAACTTTGGTTCTCATAATACGTGCTGGAAGAACTGGAAGTAAGAAGTTCCATTCGCGTTTTAGGAAAGCAATTATGTACGTATTTTAATAAATCTGTACCGATTCCCAAACCTCTATAATTTTGATCAATTATTACTTCGCAAACGAAGAGTGAAATATAGCCGTCAGTTATACCTCTTATACTTCCAATTACTTTGTCATTTGCACAGGCAACAAATGCAACATTTGAATTACTCCATGCATTTTTTGTCTCTTCCTTTTTTGTCACAAGATTATTCCATTCTTCTTGTATGTTTAATTTGTGAATGCTTTCAAAGTCTTCTTCTGTATATGCTCGAAAATGGATGTTCTCTTTAATTTGTTCCATATTTTTTTTCCACTCCTGCTCTAAGATACTGTATAAAGAAGAATCTCTCCAACCATCTTTTATTAATAAATCTTCACGCATTCTACCTTCAAGAGTCATGCCGACTTTTTCCAATACCTTGGATGAAGCAATATTTCGAGGATCACAAGTAGCATAAATACGATGAAGTTGAGATTGTTTAAATCCAAATCCTATCAACAGTTTTGCCACTTCTGTAGCTATCCCCTTGCCCCAAAAATCTGGATTGATAATATAACCTATCTCCCCTGTTTTATTTCGGATGTCTCGAATATTAAACTCTCCTGCACCAATCAATCTCTCAGTTTCCTTTTCAACTATAGCAAAAACAAATCGTGTTCTTTCTTCCCTTTTAGCATCTAACAGAACTTGCTTTACAAACTCCTTTGAATCCGTCTCGGTATTTGGACCCCATGGTTGATACTGGCAAACCATTTCTTTTGAAGCATATTCATGCACATCTATCCAATCTTTTTCTTCCATTTCACGTAAAAATACACTTTCACTGATTAAAATTTCTTGCATTCCGTATCCCTCGCACAACCCTATTATTTTCCTATCGATTTCTTAAAAATGAATATTTCCCCAAGTAGTTATATTATAATTTATCCACTCGTCGACTTGTTTTTTAGTAAAATACTTTTCTCCATTCAATTGAATATAAGGTATAAATCGATATGTATCAAAGCTCGAATAACCTGCTCTTTCAAGAGTTTGACTTGCTATTAATTTATTAAACTGTTCAACATCCATACTTAAATATTCTGCAACTTCCTTTGCTGTGATTAATCCATTGTCCAGTACTTCTACTTTATGTATGGGGGCTTTAGCTTCTAATGATACGTTATTACTTTTACCAAGTTGAAAAGCTAAGAAAAAAAGAGCTATGCTTAATAAAACAATCGAAACAGATAAAAAATGTTTACTCATATTATCACTCCTCTAACTAATTGTATTCTCCAAAACTGGTATTATCTCCTTTAAACACCTCCCAATAAAAAAGAGCACCGAATTGGCACTCTTTTTAATTCACCTCAATTACAAACGCATAAAAAGCATCGCCATGTGAAACATTTTTCTTATTTTCATCCATCCACCATACTCCGTAAGAATAATAATATATACCTTTTTCTTCAGGTGCGATAATATGATTTTCTTTCAATTCAATATCAGTTTCCTTATTTTCGGTCATCCGCACAACATGGAATTCATTAGGTTGAGGTTCATAATTCATTACGAACGTTATTAGTTCGCCTGGCTTTACTCTAATAGGTGGAGCATCTGCTAAAAGATCAACTGGTCCAGCGGTATCAACACATGCACCTGTATTTCCATTTTGCCAACAATAAGAACCTAATTTTGTCTCATATTTTTCATTCCCTATTGAAATCATGACTGTTGGCGGCTTATCTCCAACTATTTGTTGGCTTGAACAACCTATTAGCGTTAGTACTACTAATAAGGATAAAGTAAATATTCGATAGTTCAATTTTACCCACTCCCCTCTCTAAATAAGTAGACGGTCATAACTAGATATAGTTACTAATTTTTCTAAAAGAACCAAATTCACTCAGTTTTTTTGTAAGTCCCCTATACATCTACAGTAATATTTTTTTTGCATACTATAGTTTTAATAAATATAGGAGGTAATCTAATTGTCAAAAACTTATTTAGATTTATTAGCATATTTCGGAATTGGTGGGGCGCATCCTGGAGGTTTCTCGTTAACCAAAACATTATTGCAAAATGAAAACATTCTTCCTACCGAATCTGTACTAGATATAGGTTGTGGAACGGGACAGACAGCAGCTTTCTTAGCCGAACAATTCAAGTGTCATGTCACTGCCATTGATAATCACCCAATAATGATAGAGAAAGCTAAAGAACGATTCAAAGAGAGTGACTTCATTGTCAATGTGATGGAAGGAGACGCACAAAATTTAAATATTGCAGATAGTACATTTGACTATATTATCGCAGAGTCAGTTATCGTTTTTACGGATATTTCAAAGACGTTAAACGAACTTTCCAGAGTTCTAAAAAGTGGTGGAAGTATGATAATCATTGAAATGACAGCTGAACAAAATCTATCAGAAGAATTAAGAAGAAAAGTTTCCAATCTCTACGGCATAAATGAAATTTTAAATGAGGAAGAGTGGATATCGAGATTACAGGATTTAGGGTTTACCCAAATTGATATTATAAATACCCCAACTGAACTTGTTCCAAGTGAAATAAATGACATAAATCAATCGGAAAACATCCAAGCAGATCTCTTTGACTTGTGGGAGGAACATAATAATTTTTTGTTTCATTACCACCATTTAATAGGCTATCGTGTATTTAAATGTCAACTCACAAGATAGGAAAGTTAGAACCTGCAATTATCTCATCAGCAGATTTTGTATACAACTCACCTGTAGGAAAAGGGCCGTGGTTTTCTTGAAAGCTATTTACAATATGATAACCCAAATGATAACCAATCCATCGAGGAAGCTCACTTCTATCCTTACCAAACAAAAAACGATGATGTTTTGTAATTCCCTTAACATTTAGCGAAGGTATAAAATGTTTGTTCCAAAAATACAGAGCTTCTTCATACGAATAATATTTTGTCCATGGGGCTAACCATTTTTCACCATGTAATTCCTTCACAGAATACTCTCCAAGTCCTTCAATTATAAGTGAATCTTTCAATGTAATTTTATCTGTCATCAAATCTAAACGTTTTAATCGACAAACATGATTATATTCATGAGCTAATAGTGCCTTTATCTCATCTTCCATGAGATCTGTTGATAAAAATAAAAAAAGTGCATTTTTATATGCTACCCCATTCTTAGTAGGTATTTGCTCTCCCAATTTAAGATTAGCTTTTTTTATAGGAAAAATGTAGATGGAAACCTTTGGACCCTTCCATAACTTTCTTAAATATTTATATTCTTGTTTCACTAAATGCCAAACTTTCTTTGACTCCATTTCCTTTACTGTACTTTTTACTGTTAACCATTCTTCAGGATCAAATAATCCTTGCAGTAAAAGTTCATATTGCACAACTTCTGAATTTATATTCGGAAAACATTCCTTAAGAGGATCACATATTATCTCACGTTGTATGTAAGATTTATCTTTTTCAGACTGTTTCTCACATAATTCTACAAAATTATATAGCCAAGATTGTGTTTGAATTACCGACATACTTCTCATCCTTTTCACTTTTTCTTTATCATATGCATTTTTTTATCCTTTGTTTGTCAAACTTCAAATTATCATTGTTCTCGATTTACTAGACAAATGTCTATTACGCAACATTATTAAATGCATATGTTAATAGAACATACTTGTATGTAGAAAGTCTTGAAAGGAGGATTGAAATGAATCACTCTCATTTATATAATCAATGTTGTAAATATCATGGGCAAAGAGTAAGAATTACTGGTCGGGATGGTAGAGTTCATGTAGGTGAAATTACTAGAGTTAATAGACAAATGGTTTGGATTCGACCTACCCAAGGTCTTGGCGGCTATGGTATGGGTTACTATGGCGGATATGGCGGATATGGCGGATGGGGATGGGGCGGATTTGGAATTGGCTTCGCTTTTGGTGCAATTACAACAATTGCCCTTGCAGCAGCATTTTTTTGGTAAGACATCCAATACGACTTTAGGATTACACATGCTCAATTTAAAACTAAAAAAGGGAATAGGTTATCAGATTATTCCATTCCCTTTTTAGTATTTCTCTTCCTAACTCCTTATTCATACTACTTTTATTCTTGAAATTAGGAGAAGCTTTTCTTTTGATATACGCTTTTCAAAATCTACAATCCCTACTAAGTAGATATTTTGAGTTATTCTGTTTTTTCTGAGATACTCATGAGATTTTTTGAGATACTCTGAGATTTTCTGAGATACTCCGTGTTTTTCTGAGATACTCATGAGATTTTCTGAGATACTCCGTGATTTTCTGAGATACTCCGTGATTTTCTGAGATACTCCGGGATTTTCTGAGATACTCTGAGATTTTCTGAGATACTCCGAGATTTTCTGAGATACTCCGAGATTTTCTGAGATACTCCGAGATTTTCTGAGATACTCCGAGATTTTCTGAGTTTATTAAACAAAAAAAGCACACCACTCCTCGAAAGTGGTGTACCGTGTTTCTTTATTCTAATCCTTGAATTAAATCTTCCAATAAATCTTCTACATCTTCAATTCCAACCGAAATTCGTACAAGCCCGTCAGTAATTCCTAACTCCAAACGACGCTCACGAGGAATGGATGCATGAGTCATTCTTGCTGGAACCGAGATTAAACTTTCAACTGCCCCAAGGCTTTCTGCTAGTGTGAAATAACGAAGCTTCGATAGTAGTGCATCTGCTTTTTCTTCACTTCCAACATCAAATGAAATCATTCCGCCAAAGCCAGTCGTTTGCTTTTTCATTAATTCGTGACCTGGGTGATTAACTAGACCTGGATAATATACTTTTCCAACAGTTTCATGGTTATTTAAAAACTCTGCAATTCGCTGGGCGTTTAAATTATGCTCTTCCATTCGTAAACCAAGCGTTTTAATGCCGCGCATTAGTAACCATGAATCTTGTGGTCCGAGCACTGCACCAACAGAGTTTTGTACAAAATGTAAGTCCGTCGCAAGTTGCTCTGAATTCACAACCACTAACCCAGCAACCACATCACTATGGCCACCTAAATACTTCGTTGCGCTATGCACAACAATATCAGCTCCGAGTGCAATTGGCTGTTGGAAGTAAGGGGTTATGAACGTATTGTCCACAATTGTAAGTAATCCTTTTTCTTTGGCAAGTTTCGCGATTGCTTGTATATCTGTAATTTTTAATAAAGGATTTGTCGGTGTTTCTAGAAAAATAGCTTTCGTATTTTCTAAAATAGCAGCTTCCACATTAGTTAGATCACTCGTATCTACAAATGTTGCTTCAATACCGAAACGGTTTAATACTTTTGTCATGACGCGATATGTTCCACCGTATACATCATCCGTTAATATAACGTGATCGCCTTTGCTAAAGAGCATCATAATCGAACTTGTTGCAGCCATACCGGATGCAAATGCAAAACCAGCCACGCCACCTTCTAAATCACTAATCAATACTTCTAACGCATGACGAGTAGGATTTCCAGTACGTGAATACTCATAGCCTTTAAATTTTCCGACTGCTTCTTGTTTATACGTACTTACTTGATAAATAGGTGTTGATACAGCACCTGTTGCCTCGTCCCCTACAATTCCTGCATGAATAAGTTTCGTTTTTGCACGCATATTATTTCTCCTCCTTAAATAATTCGTATACTTTCAGACTTAAATAACGCTCGCTCGAGTCTGGGAATATTGTTACAATATGACTTCCTTCATTTGCAGTTTCTGCTTCTTTCATTGCCGCATAAAAAGCTGCTCCTGAAGAACTTCCAACTAACAAACCTTCTTCTTTCGACAAAGCTTGTAATTGTGCAAATGCATCTTCATCACTCACTGTATGAATGGCATCAAAATAAGAACGATCCATGAAGTCCGGTAAAAATTCCATTCCGATTCCTTCGGTCAAATGAGATCCTACATCCCCACCATTTAAAATTGAACCAACTGGCTCTACTATGACGGTCTTAACATCTACATTTTGCTCTTTTAAAAATGTTGCTGTACCCATAAATGTTCCACCTGAACCAGCACCTGCAACAAACACATCTATTTTGCCATCTAAATCACGCCACAGTTCAGGACCGAGGGTTTTTGTATAGGTAGCAGGATTGGCAGGATTCGAAAATTGAGATGGTGAAAAAGCATTTGGTAATTCATTCACTAATTCACGTGCTTTCTCAATGGCACCTTTCATTCCAAGTGCTGTATCCGTATTAACTATTTCTGCTCCTAAAGCGCGCATCAATGTTTGTTTCTCTATACTAAATTTCTCAGGAACAACAAACATCACTTTATATCCTTTTCCGATTGCAGCTAAGGCAATTCCTATTCCTGTATTCCCAGCTGTTGGCTCAATAATCGTTCCACCAGGCAATAGTTTTCCAGTTTTCTCTGCGTCCTCAATCAACGACATTCCGAGACGATCCTTTACACTTCCACCAGGATTTAAATATTCGAGCTTGGCAAATATCCGACAATTATTAGGAATCGGAATATGCGTGATTTCCACAATTGGTGTGTTTCCTATCAATTCTTGTACACTACTATAAATGTTCATTACGCTTCCTCTTTATAAATTTGTCGCCATTCATCTTTTTTCTCAAGCATGTCAGCGGCAATTTCTTTTGCACCTTCTAAGCTATGGCTTGCTGCCCAGCCACACTGAACTTCATTACAAGCTGGAACTACTGTCGCTTCCAACACATCCTGTAATGTCTTTTCAATTATTTCTAAGATTTCATCATAGTTTGTATGATTTATAACTGATAAATAAAAGCCAGTCTGACAACCCATTGGGCTAATATCTACTACTTGCTCCGTGTGGTTACGAATATTTTCTGCCATCAAATGCTCAAGTGAATGTAAACTAGGCATCTCCATATGTTGTTCGTTTGGTTGTTTAAATCGGATATCATATTTATAAATTTCATCGCCATGAATGCCAGCTTTTGTTCCTGCTAAACGTACAAACGGTGCTGCTACTTTCGTATGATCTAAGTTAAAACTTTCTACATTCATTTTTTTCATTTTCAACGCTCCTTATTTTTTTGTTGCATCCATTAACCAAACAAAATCATTCATTTTTAGGAAGCTTACTTGAAATCCTGCATCATCAAATAGCTTCGTTAGGATAGGGATAGTAGTATAGTATTCTCTTAATAAGTCGTCAGCCACGTTATGGAAACCACGATTTCTTTCTTTTATAATTTGATCTTTTTTTGCATCCTCTGTAATAAAAGCAGTATCCGCAAATACTACTTTTCCGTTTGTAGGCAAAAGCTGAGCATATGTCCTTAAGGCTTCTCCTTTTTCCTCATCCGTTAAATGATGAAAAACATATGAGCTAACAATTGCATCTATATTTTCAGTCGCTACATTAAATTGAAGTAAATCTCCATCTATTATTTTCGTCGCAGGAAATCGATCTGCGGTTACTTGACGCATCTTCGTATTAGGTTCAATACCTATGACAGAGTTACCTGCTTCGATTAGCTTAGCTGTTAAATTTCCAGTCCCAGTTCCAAATTCAATAACAGTGCCCGAAACACGTTTTGCTACTTCACTTAAAATAGTTTCATAGCCTTCGAATACATCGCGATATTCGGGATCTTCACCAGAAACAGATGCATCATAAGAGTGTGCCCATTCATCAAAAATTTCTACAAATTCTCTACCCATAATCAGACTCCTTTTAGAAACATATTATTCCTAGTTGAATACTTTGTTTTAGGCTTAACATTAATAGTTATAACATAATAAGAAAAATTGTCAAATAAAAAAGAGCTCCTCCTATGCGGAGAAGCTCTTTTAAAATTTTCCAAAACATGAGATGAAATTGTGCAGAATATAGACGAAAATTATTCTTGGTTATTTCTTTTCTGAGCAAGTTCATATTTTACACGCATCTTCCACTCGCTGAAGTGTGTTAGGATGTAAAACACCATGCTATAAATTCCTGCAAAGATTATTATTTCTACTAAAAAGCTGGATAAAGATACCCAATTAAAATTTTTAAATAAAGTATAATGAAAAAAATCTAGCTTATATATTGTCATTTCCGCAATTATTTTTGTGATTATTCCCGCAAAAAAATACTTCCAAAAATTCAAAAATATCTCCACCTTTTGAAACTCTTATATGCAGCATTAAAGTCGTTATTATAAAGATTGTTCTTATTATCTTAAACTTAACTAGAAAAAAATTCCTGTAAAGAAACGTGCTTTTTTTTAATCCTCTGTACCCCATATATTCAAAACCATTCGAACTGTTTGTAAAGTATGTCCATCAAAATCATCACCAAATTCAGAAACAATTTCAAAACCTTTTGCTTTGTAAAAAGTCATACCAATTTTATTATCTTTTTCCACATTAATAAAAATTTCTTTTACACCTTCTAAGCCAATTCCTTTTTGTAACAAGGAAGATCCTATCCCTTTTCCTTGATACTCTGGATATAAATAAATTGCACCTAGCTCCACTTTTCCATCTTCTCGTACAGGAGAGTAGTTCGCAAAGCCAACAACACCATTATTAACTTCCGCCACAAACATGAACGACCCTTCTAAACGCCTTTTCATCATGTCATCATTATAAGCAGACTTTAAAAAGCTTTCTTGAATTTCCAAAGGAATAATTCCTTCATATGTAGCATGCCAGCTAACCTTAGCAACCTGTTGGACAGCCTGTATGTCTTCCTTCTGCATAGTACGAATAACAAAATCCATCATTATCCCTCTTTATTTAATTTAAGTATGAAACTATTCTTTACCACAAGCAAAGCACCTTCTATCTAGATCTGTATCACCGTAAATACGAAGTTCCTTTTCATTTCCACAGACCATACATTTTTCATAATATATTTGTGGTAAAATCCCAACTTCGGCCAAAGGTACCCATTCCTTCTCATATAACGCTTTTGTCATTCCATAATCTATTAATACAAAATATCCATTCTCATTTAGCCCATAATTACCGCTATCCTTTAGGTCGAAACCATCATATTCCATGTCGATTAATTGTATTGCATCTCTTAATTCTTTTGTAAATCGTGTATCTTTGCTTATTTCAAGATCATATGATTGTGCGTCAATTAATGACAGGTTAGAATAATATTTTTGGATAGAGATTTGCTCATCTACATATACGATCTCTGCTATATAATTAGTAAGATCTTTCCTATTTAATTTTGTAAATATGTTATATTCATTTTTCGATTGTTTAAAACCTATCGGATGTAAATGTTTCTTGATAACAAAATTTTTATATCGAAATACCTTTCTTGTAGAACCAATTCCAACAAATGTTTCATTAGTACAAAGATTATGTAGGTTGTCTATAATAAACTGAATATCTTTTTCTAGCATGCTTTTTCCTTTCGATACCCTAATATTCCTTTAATTTATTAATCCTAAGAGCTTTCCTCATTTTAGAAGAAGTATCTGTTTCGTTCTATTAAAATCATTTACTATATATTCCTTTGGAGTTTTAATTCAAAGTTTGGCTTAGTAACATACTACTAGTTAAATTGTTTAAAAACCCTTTAATTATCGTCTGTCTTATATCCTTCATTTATCGCATGCCAATCTAGTGGTCTAGCCATGCTGTTTTCAACCCACTCTAGTGGTTTGAAGCCATATTGGGCATATAGAGAATGAGCATCTCTTGTTGCTAGATGAAAGCTCGTTCCTTTTAAGTTAGGATGTTCGGTTATGATACTCATCAACCACTTACTAAGACCACGGCCTCTGTACTCAGGAAGTATAAATACATCCCCTAGCCACGAAAATCTTACAAGGTCAGAAACAACTCGTGCAAAACCGATCTGCTTTGGGGAGCCAGTAGTTGGGTCTCCTTCATAAACACCATAACAAAAAATAGAATTTTCAATTGATGCTATAACTAATTCTTTCTTGACACCCTTTAGCCAATAGGATTCCTTTCCTAGAAAATTATGTATAAGTTCCACATCTAGTAGCTTTTTATCAGTACTAATATAATATTCATCTCTATTAAACAACTTAACATGTTCAGTTACCATCAGTTCCTTACCCCCATATATTAACTAAGAGTTTCTCTATTCTCCAAGAATTCTTGCTAATACTCTTTCTGAAAATTCTATTTTAATAGTATCTCATATCGTCTATAATTGTAAATACTTACCTATACTTACAAAGCATACTACTATAATTAAAGGAGTGAATTGCTTGGGAAATCTTGAAAGGGAATATCCGATTCTAAAAGAAGATCGCCGTCGTAAGGAAAGTAAAAACAAGAACATTAAATCTCTTATTGTGTTAGGAGTTGGAATTGTTGGCATCCTTCTTAAGTTTCTGTTCTATAATTAATGTAAAGAAATATTAAAGGAGAATCTATACTATGACACTTTTAAACCGTTTAAAACCAGGTGATAAGATTGGGGTTTATTCGCCTTCATCACCTATCACTTATTCATCTCCAAAACGTTTTGAGAGAGCTAAATCTTTTTTAAAATCGAAAGGTTTTGAAATTATCGAAGGAAATTTAACTGGGAAACATGATCACTATCGCTCCGGAACTATACAGGAGCGAGCAAATGAATTAAACGAACTTATTAGAAATCCCAACATTCGTTGTATTATGTCAACGATTGGTGGTACAAATTCCAATGCACTTTTGCCGTATATTGATTATGATGCTTTCAAGAAGGATCCAAAAATCATAATTGGCTATTCTGATGCAACAGCTATTTTGCTCGGAATCTATGCACAAACAGGTATACCGACGTTTTATGGTCCAGCACTGGTTCCTTCTTTTGGAGAATTTGAACCTTTTCTTCATTATACATACGACTATTTCCGTGACATGTTAATAGAAGAGCAGCAAGTTCCTTTTCCTTTTCCAGTACCACCTTATTGGACCGATGAGCCATTAAATTGGGAAGTTAAAACAGAGGACAAGCAACTGAGAACCAATGATTGGATTTGTGTAAACGAAGGTATTGCAGAAGGAAGATTAATTGGGGGCAATTTAAATACGATGCACGGTATATGGGGAAGTCCATATATGCCCTTTATCCAAGAGGGGGATATTCTTTTCTTAGAAGATACGATGAAGACTGCTTCTGTTATTGAAAAGAATTTTAACCTCCTAAAATTAAACGGTGTATTCGATCGTGTTTCTGGAATTATATTAGGAAAGCATGAACTTTTTGATGATCAAGGAACTGGAAGACAACCATATGATATTTTAGTTGAAACGATTGGAAAAACATCTATTCCCATTCTTGCAGACTTTGATTGTTGCCATACGCATCCAATGCTAACGATGCCAATCGGACGAAATGTGAAACTAGATGCAACAAATAAAGAAGTAATAATGATGGAACAGTGGATAAAATGATGAATGTTGAAGATATACAAGCTGTTTTCATAGATCGGGATGGGACAATTGGCGGTACTGGTCATTTTATTCATCCGAAGAATTTTAAACCTTATGACTTTAGTGAAGATGCATTTCAATTACTTCGAGATCACGGAATCAAAACCTTTGCATTTACTAACCAACATCGAATAAGTCGTAAAGAAGCTTCTCTACAGGATTTTCAAGAAGAGTTCCTTTCTTATGGATTTGATGATGCATTTATTTGTCCCCATAGTGAACATGATAAGTGCAAATGTCGTAAACCTAATCCAGGAATGCTGTTAGAAGCTGCTAAGAAACACAATTTAGACCTTAAGAAATGTGTTGTAATTGGTGACGTCGGCGACACTGATATGTTGGCAGCCCATGCCGTGGGAGCAGGGAGAATATTAGTGTTAACGGGTTGGGGGAAAAGTTCTTTAAATCAATATCGTGATGCTTGGAAAGACGTTGCACCTGATTATATTGCATCAAATTTATTGGAAGCCGTGCGATGGCTGTTAAAAATTGATTAATATCCTGTTCTTATTTTTAAAAAACGACCATTGAAGAAAAATGGTCGTTTTTTCTGGATAAAATACCCTTTTCCAACTAATCATACAATTTTTCCAACTAAATGCTCTAAAATTCCAACTAAGAAAGATATTTTTCCAACTAAACCTCTCTAAATTCCAACTAAAAAATTTCTAGTAAAAAAAGCAGGGAGGAAACTAGTCCTCCCTGCATTTTGCAGTGCATAACTCATTCTTCAACATACTTCCTCAAAATCGGCTCTAAGTAGTCTTCTTTTAATGATGAGTCATTTTTAATGAATGATTCTACGCTATCGCTATTTAACAAGACTAAAAGAAATTCCTCGAATTCAGGTTGTTCTCCTGTTTCAATTAGACTCTGATTATGTCTTTCAAATAATATTTTCAGTTCTTCGGAAGTATTGTCAACTTTAAGTTCGAACATCACTGCCCAAGAATCATATGTCCCTTTATGCTTTACAAACTTTGGACTAAAAGATTTTGTATGTGGCGAATCAATACTTAAACCCATTTCTTCTTTTAATTCTTTTCCAATACTTTTCTCCAAGTTAAATACTGAGCCTTCTAAATCAGACTCATCTAATCCCCCACCAGTAAATTGTAATCGTCCAGGTGTCGCTGTATTTTGATTCATCCGTCCGAACGCTATATAGTTATCACTCGTGATAACGGCTACACATGTGAAAATGACTTTGCAAGGAAACGCACAATCTTCATGCCGAATTGTATATAAAAAGTGTTTATAGTCTGTTTTCACAACTGTTACTTGGAGTTCTTTCTGCGTTTTATTGATTTGTGTTATCGTAAATACTTCTCCGTTACGTAAGTAAGAATTTTTCTCGATTTGTGTATCCCAATATTTCTGGTGCTGCTCCCGAATATTTAATGGTAATTGTAAAGGTGTTGGATCATATTTAACTGTAACTTGTGCTGGCGTTTCTTCAATTAATATGGGCTTCATTTTATTGCCTCCAATTCTTCAATTGCAAGTCCTTTGTAAATAGATTCTTATAGCAAAGCACGCTAAGAATCATACTTGTGATAGCGGATGAGCTAGTAAATACGAAAATGATTAATAGCTGATATCGAACAGCTTCCACTGGATCTGCTCCAGCAATAATCATCCCTGTCATCATCCCGGGAAGTTGGACAAGTCCCACCGTTTTCATAGCATCAATTGTTGGAATCATGCTGAATTTGACGGAACGTTTTAGTACATCTTGCACCGCTTGTCTACTCGTAGCACCAAGTGAAAGCAATGTTTCGATTTCCCCTTTTGAGCTTTCCGTTTCTCGTTTTAATTGGGTTAAAAATAAACCACATGCAACCATCGCATTGCCTATTGTCATCCCGCTCAGTGGAATGATGTATTGAGGTGTTGCTTCGATAATTTGCAAACCAAGTAAAAGTGCCATCATTAGTATTTCCATCGTTGCAATTGAGAGGATGATCCTCCAAACTACTCCTGTCATACCTTTTGCCCTTTTTGCTGCATTTAAAGCAGCAACGACAATCATAATGCAAATAATCAATACAATAAAAATTAAATTCTTTGATTGAAATACAAATTGCAATACATAGCCGACCGCTAAGAGCTGAATAGCCGCTCGAACAGTTCCACTTGCAATGTCCTTCTCCAAATCAAGCTTTTGCCAGACAGAAACAAGCATCGTAATGACAACAAATAGTAAGGTGAAACTTAATGCTAATAAACTCATAAGGTCACCCAATTATTCACGTTTCGATTTTCAAAAAACTGTTCCGTCCTTGTGTCTATCGCAAGTTTTCCGTCTTCCATGTACCAAATACTCTCACTTATCTTCTTTGCTTGTTCTGTATCATGCGTTACCCAAATATAGGACATTCCTTCTTCCTTTTGACACCTCAATAAAAGCTGCTCCACTTTCTCCTTACTTTGCTGATCGAGTGATGCCGTGATTTCATCAAGAAGTAAAATAGAAGGTCTTAATAATAATGAACGAACTAAAGCGACTCTTTGTTTCTCTCCTCCGGACATATCTGTTGCTTGTTTTCCCCAATCTATATTTGCGAGCCCTACATTTTGCATTAGCTCTTGAGCAAACTTTTCATCAAATGCACTATTATGTAACTTACTTACCGTTTTTAAATTCTCCAAAATTGTTCCTGGAAGCATGACTGATTGTTGTGCAACATAAGCTATATTTTTACGCCAAGCACGAGTATCCGTGGTCTTAGCAGAAATACCATTGAAGTAAATATCACCATTATCTATCGTATCAAGTAGTGCAAGTGCTCGAAGTAAAGTGCTCTTCCCTTGCCCTGATTTACCTAATAAAGCAATGCAGTCTTCTTGATGAAGAGTTGCTGTAATATGTGCAAATAAAAAATGGGGGCTGTTCTCCTCATTGATATCCCAATGATTTTTCGAAACATTCTTTAGTTCTAATAAAGCCTTCATATTCGGGATTCCCATTCTTCTCTTAGTATCCCCATATGTATGGAGTCATAATAAACCCCATTATAAAATCGACATTTGCGAAGTGTTGCTTCCATTTTCATCCCTAACTTCTCCCCAACTTTTATCATTCGTTCGTTTCCTGACCAAGTCGTATAGCCTACTCTTACAAGGGGTAATTCATTAAATATATGAGTAATCCACATTCTCATGGCTGCTGTCCCTACTCCGCCGCCCCAAAATGCTGGTTCATAAATGACAATTCCTACTTCAAGCCAAAGCGATGCTTCGTGTTCCCAGTAATAACATAGCGACCCTACAAGTTCTCCGTCTACATATATCCCCCATAAATCATCTTGATTTATATATTGATCTTTTTTCTCTAAAAATTGTTCGAAGGTCTTTGGTTCGTAAGGAAAATAAGGGGCATCCCATTTTTTCCATTCTGGTGCTGATTCTTTTGCACTAAGCTCCCATAATCGCGGGATTTCCTCTTCTACTACCGGTTTTATCGTTATTTTTTTCAATTTATTGCCCCCCTGACCTCTTTACATATACATAATTTTAACACAATATCGATAATATAGACTGTTCCCTCATTTACTCAACTGTGGTAGATTGTTATATAACAAAATAATAAGGAGTGACACACATATTGAGCGGAAATCAGCAATTACAACGTGGTTTAGAACAACGGCATATCACATTAATGTCTTTAGGTGCAGCGATTGGTGTCGGCTTATTTTTAGGTTCCGCTACTGCGATTAGGTTAGCAGGACCTGCAATTCTTATTTCATACATAGTTGGTGGGTTTGCAATTTTACTAATAATGCGTGCACTTGGCGAGATGGCTGTGCACAATCCAGTAGCAGGTTCTTTTAGTAGGTATGCTAAAAATTATTTGGGACCTCTTGCGGGCTATATTACTGGATGGAATTACTGGTTCTTATGGGTAGTTACTTGTATGGCTGAGATTACCGCAGTAGGTGTGTATATGAAAATGTGGTATCCAGGCACACCGAGCTGGATTTGGGCATTAACTGCACTTGTCATAATGACATTGGTTAATTTAATCGCTGTAAAAGCATATGGAGAGTTTGAGTTTTGGTTTGCATTTATTAAGATTATTGCTATTTTAGCAATGATTTTTGTCGGGTTAGGTGTCATTATTTTTGGACTTGGAAATGGCGGAGTAGCTGTTGGTATTAGCAACTTATGGTCGAATGGTGGTTTTGCACCTAATGGTATAAAGGGTATTTTAATGTCCTTACAGATGGTAATGTTTGCTTACTTAGGGGTTGAAATGATTGGTGTAACAGCTGGAGAAGCTAAAAATCCAAAAACTGTCATTCCTCGTGCAATCGACACTGTATTTTGGCGCATATTATTGTTTTATGTTGGAGCTTTATTCGTTATCATGTCTATTTATCCATGGGACGAGATTGGCAATAATGGAAGTCCATTCGTTTTGATGTTTGAGAAAATTGGAATTGGGCCGGCTGCTGGTATTATTAACTTTGTTGTATTAACAGCAGCATTATCGAGCTGCAATAGTGGTATTTTCAGTACAGGGCGTATGTTGTTCAATTTAGCTGAACAAAAGCAAGCTTCTGCTTCTTTCAAAAAAATTAGTAGGACCGGTGTACCTTCCAAAGCAATTCTGTTCTCCGCGGCATTATTGTTAGTAGGTGTGATCTTAAACTATCTTGTTCCAGAAAAAGTATTTATATGGGTGACGAGTATATCAACTTTCGGGGCTGTTTGGACTTGGGGTATTATTTTATTATCACAATTAAAATTTCGTAAAACACTTTCTAAAGGTGAGGTTTCAAGGTTAACATACAAAGCATTATTTTATCCGCTTGGTTCGTACGCAGCACTTGCCTTCTTAGTATTAGTGCTTGGTCTCATGGCGTACTTCCCAGATACACGAATTGCGTTAATCGTAGGACCTATATGGATTATCGGATTAGTCTTTGTCTACTTTAAAAAAGGACTCGATAAGAAGTGATTCTCTTAGTAGATTGATCGATTGTTGGAAAAGATTGATCGATTCTTAACAATGATTGATTGATTCACTCAAAAAGCCCTTCATTTCACCATCGAAATGAAGGGCTTTTCTTTATTCTCAAGAGATTTGCTCTAAATAGGTCAAACATATGCAACAGATTACGATATTACCGGTGATCATCCGATTTTTGTGGCCTATCATCCGATTATTGTTACTCATCATCCGATTATCGACATTCATCATCCGATTCTCACTGCCGGTCATCCGATTATTAGCTATGGTCATCCGTTTCCCCAAAAAGCCCTTCATTTCACCATCGAAATGAAGGGCTTTTCTTCAAAGGTATTTCTCAAACCATCCTGTGATTTGCTCTAAACGTGTCAATCGTAAGTTTGGTAAACCTGTGCGCGACAAATTGTGATCCGCTTGAGGGAAACGGACGAAGCTTGTTTCTTTCCCTATTGCTTTTAATGTAATGTATAACTGTTGTGCTTGTTCGATTGGGCAACGGTAATCATTTTCACTATGCAGAATTAGTAAAGGTGTTTCCACATTGGAAGCATATTTCAATGGTGATGCATCCCAAAGCTTGTTAATATCGGTCATGTCTGCTCCAATTTGCCAAGGAGTAAAGTAGTACCCGATATCAGATACTCCGTAAAAACTTATCCAGTTCGAAATGGAACGTTGTGTTACTGCAGCTTTAAAACGATTTGTATGACCGACAATCCAGTTTGTCATAAATCCGCCGTAACTTCCTCCAGTTACACCTAGTCGTTTATCATCAATCCAGTCATTTTCTTTCAATACTTGATCGAGGCCAGCCATTATATCCGCATAATCTCCACCACCATAATCACCGCGAACACCATCAACAAATGTTTGGCTATAGCCATGACTTCCACGCGGATTCACATATAGCACGCCATATCCTTTTGCAGCTAATAACTGAAGTTCATGGAAAAATGTATTCCCATACATGGCATGAGGTCCTCCATGTATTTCCACAATGAAAGGATACTTTTTCCCATCCTCAAATCCTGCAGGTTTCATTAACCAGCCGTGCACATCCCAATCATTAGCACCTTTATAAAAGATCGCTTCCGGTTTGACAAGTTCGACGTCATTTACATATTCTTCATTAAATTTAGTAAGAACAGTTCTTTCACCAGTCGACAAATTCTGCTTAAATAATTCCCCGGGAAATATTGGGTCGCTTATTGTCAAAAGAGCGTACGTTCCTGATCGATTCACATCAAATCCATACACATGTTCATCTTCTCCCGTAGCAGGATACAGTTCTCCTTCTAAAGAAGCGAAATAGAGGCGAACATCTCCCATTGTTGATACTTGGAAATATAGATGATTATCTTCAGTCCACACTACATCCGGTGCACTTGCCCCTTGTTGAAAGTCAGCTACAGATAAATCACCAACTGGTGCATCTATACCTTCCGTTAATATTTGACGAATGCCAGTATTTGTTTCGTATACATATACCTCTGCATGAGTTGCATTTTGGAAAGTTCGTGGCATTCCAACAAATGCAATATATTGATCATCCTTCGAAAACGAAGCACCACCAAAATAACCATCTTCATTTATAATTTCTGTTTCTTCTTTTGTTTCCGGATCTAGAAGGTATACTGGTTGGCGGAATGAAAAATCTTGATTCTCTTCACGATTTACACCGATTACTAGTTTCTTCCCATCATGTGAAACTGCTTGTAAATTATAGTTAAAATTACCTTCTGTAAATTGAGTTATTTCTTCGGACTCAATATTAATCCGTCCAATATGCTTATACATGTCTTTCGGTAATAGACCTGCCCCATCTGCATGGTATTTCATTTTGTCTACAACATATGCTTCTGGCAATTTTTTCTCTTCTTTTTCTGGTTCATCTGTCCACTTTCTTCCTTCTTTTAAGGAAGCAGAAAACCAAATTTTCGTTCCACAAGGTGACCATAGAAAACTAGCTACCCCATTTTCTAAATCAGTCACTTTTTTTGCTTCTCCTCCACTTGTAGGGAGAATATAAACTTGGTTCTTTTCTTCTCGATTAGATAAGAAAGCGACATATTTTCCATCGTTCGACCACTGCGGAGAAGAAACTCGTTCTTTCTTATGCGTCCATTGAGTAATATTTTCCGTATCCAAATTTAAGTGATATAAATATGCATAATATTTATTATCCTTTTCATCCATTTGTGTTCGAATAAAAACTGCTTCTTTACCATTAGGTGCAAATACAGGGCTTGTTATAGAATGCAGTTTAAATAAATCTTTTGCTTCTAATTTTCTTTTTGTCATTATATATCCTCGCTTTCAATATCTATCTTTGATTTATTTCGACACTCGAAATCATTTCCCTGCTTATTACATAAAAAAACTACTCCTTTTTTAGGGGAGTAGACTATTATTCTTTTAAATAGTTTGTTTTTTTAATGAACGACGTAATATTTTACCTGTCGTATTTTTTGGCAGTTCTTCTAAAAACTCGAATCGGTTAGGAACTTTATATTTAGTTAATTTTTCAGCACAATAATCATGAAGTTGCTCTTCTGTTAATGATTGGTCTTTTTTCACTACAAAAGCCAACACTTCTTCTCCAAAGGTAGGATCTGGTATCCCAACTACAGCCGCTTCTATAATACTTGGATGTTCAAATAGTACTTCCTCGACTTCACGTGGATATACATTATATCCTCCAACTATAATCATATCTTTCTTACGGTCCACAATATAGAAATACCCTTCCTCATCCTGTCTTGCTAGATCTCCAGTGTACAACCAACCATCGCGTATAGTATTTTCTGTCTCCTCAGGCATTTTATAATAACCTTTCATTACATTAGGTCCTCGCACAATTAGCTCTCCAACTTCTCCTACTGGAACTTCTTCGCCGAGCTCATTTACTACTTTATTTTCTACATTAACAATATTAGTTCCAATAGATCCAGGTTTACGTTCTCGGTCAACTGGATTGAAGCAAGTTACCGGGGACGCCTCGGATAATCCATAACCCTCTGAAACGCGAACTTTGAATTTTTTTTCAAAATTATGAAGTAATGCTACAGGTAGTGAAGATCCACCAGAAATTGCTAAACGTATCGATGATAAATCTTCCTCTTTTCCTTCTGGGAATTGATACAAGAAATTATACATAGTCGGAACACCAGCAAATACTGTTGCCTTCTGTTCTTTTGCTATTTTAAATATGTCTTGTGGGCTAAATCTAGGAACTAATAAAATGGTTGCACCCATAAAGAGTGGAGCATTAACAACAACTGTAAGCGCAAAAACATGAAATACTGGTAAAGTTGCAATAATGCGATCATTGGGATTAAAACTCAAATACTCCGCAACATCGCGAGCGTTTGAATAAATATTTTTATATGTAAGCATCGCACCTTTTGGTTGACCAGTTGTCCCAGAAGTATACAAAATTACTGCGTTGTCGTCTTCTAGTACTTCTACTGGTGTTGCACTAGGTAAACTATTACTGATTAATAATGTAAACGATTTCACTTTAACTTTTAAAGATTCTGGTAATGCTGCTAGTTTCTCCGCTGTATCGGGTTGTGTTTCGCAAATGATATAGTTTTCGACAGTTGTAAATATATCCGCTGCCTTTTCAACTAATGGTAGTAATGAGTCCAGTGCTATAATCGCTTTTGCATCACTATTTTTTACAATATAGCTAATTTCATCTGGAGTGTAAATTGGATTGATTGGAACTGCAGTTGCACCTATATGCATCGTTGCATATAAAGAAATAAGAAAATGTGGAGAGTTACCTAATAGAAACCCAACATTATCTCCCTTTTCAATTCCAAGTAACTGAAGTGCGTTTGCAAACTGTTTAACCGCTTGTTGAAATTCTGCATAAGTAGTATCTTTCCCCATAAAATGATAGGCTACTTTCTCCGGATGCTGAGTAGCAATTTGTTGAACACGTGAAACTAAACTCATATTCTCGTCCCCCATCTCATTTGAATGAATACTCATTCATTATCCCTAAATTCATTATATAAAAAAAGTTTTGACTATTCAATAATTAAAAGAATTTATTTTTTATTGAATAAAGCACCATGAAAAAATCATGATGCTTGAATATGTGCTATATATCTCCAGCGGATTAAATAAAAATAAGAAACTTGTATAACTGTGAAAGCTAATAACACGAATAGCATTTCTTTTGCAATGGATACAGCTGCTAAGTCTACCCACAAAGCTTGTAGATAAATAAATGAAAAAGTACTATGTACCATGGCAAGTCCCCATGGTAAAAAGAATTGAGGAATGAGTTGCCGATTGACGATCTTCACAAGCTCTTGGTCGGTTACTCCCATTCGTCTAAGAACATCGTATTGCTTTTTATCTCGTTCCAAATCAGTATACAATTTAAAATAAACGAAGCTACCAGCAGCAAGTAAAAGAACTGCCGCTACGAGTAAACCAGTGAATAACAATAAAGAAAATGTTGAACGAATGATGGAATAATTTAAACCAGGATTAACAAAGTAAAAAGGATTTGGGTTAATATTTGTTGTTCCCATCGTCGCAGCCATAATTTTATCAATTTCCGTTCCTACATCTTTTGTTCTAAGCCACTCAGGTACATGAAATGCATAAAAAGTTGATGTAGATTCTTTATAATCATGACCAAAAAGAGGTTCGGTTATAAGTTCGTAATCTTCATCACTGATAATGATAGTTCTATGTTTAATAACTAATGAAGGAAAAATATTCTTCTTATATTCCCCTATTAAATGTATCGGAACACTGCTTTCTTCTAGGACAGTTTGTTCCTCTTGCTGTGTAAGAATTCCAAAATCCTCTTCCGTATTTGATATTAATAATGCATCGCCTTGTTTCAAATCTACAAGTGGAAATTTCAGTGCAAGTGCTAAACTATTTAATTCCGATTCTTTTATAAGGTTTACTTTTTCATTTGTATTGGATGAGGTTTGTTTTTTGACATTGAATTTCACTAGCTCATAGGATAAATTTTCTCTTTGCAACTCTTGTGAGATTTCTATAATATGCTTTTTTTCAAAGGGATTATTCCATTCACTCGAGTAAAAAATACTTACAGGATTTAATTCACGATATTGTGAGGTAAATGAAGTAAAAGAGGTTACTACTCCTACTGACAAAAAAGCAATCGTGGATACAATTGTTACAACAAAAAACATGCCTGCATTTTCCCGTACTTTAATCGATCCCTCTGCAAACGCAATTAATCGAAACGGATGCCAATACAAGTTTTTCCTTTTACGTATTAGAATAATGAGATATAGCATACTATCTGTAAAAAAGAAGTAAGTGCCAATTGTTGCTAATACCGCGATAATAATTGTTAGCCATAAAGACATTTTTATTAGAGATAATATAACTAGACTGTAGGAAGCTAGGACTAAGGCTATTCCTAAAAACGCTTTCCACTTTACATATTCCGCTTGTTCATCAGGCTTCCAATAGCCTTTTAGTAATTGAATGATTTCTTTTTTTCGAATAAACACAACGCTACTAATAGAAATAGTAATGAACAAAGATAAGAAAACAATAATTGTTAAAGCAAATGGTTTCCACGACAAATATAGTGGGAGACTGTCTAATAAAAATAACTCACGAATAACCATAAAGAAAAACTTGGAAAATGAAAATCCCCAAAAAATACCTACAGTTATAGATATAGCTCCTAAAATCATCGTTTCTAAGAAAATCAGCCGATTTAACTGATTTTTTTCCATCCCTAAATTGAGTAATAACCCAAACTCTTTTGATCGTGCTTGTAAAAAGGCACTCATCGAATAAAACAAAAAGAATAATGTAAAAATAATTAGTACAATTTCTGCAATAAGCATTCCACCAAATGCAATATCTCTTAAAAATTTGTCCTCAATGTTAGGATGGAACATTAACATTGAATACATAAAAAATACCATTACAGAAAAAATACTCGCCATGAAAAATGCAGCATATACGCGACTGTTCCGAATTACATTATGATAAGCGAATTGTCGAAAGGTCATTTACGTTTCCACCTAATAAAGACAAGACATTTAAAATTCGTTGAAAAAATGTTTGTCTTCGATCATCTTTATAAATTTCATTAAAATATTCCCCGTCTTTTATAAAAAGCACACGGTCACAGTAACTAGCTGCAACTGGATCATGCGTGACCATAATGATCGTCGTCTGATTCTTTTTATTCACCTGGGATAATATTTCTAAAACGTCCTTCGCGGATTTAGAATCTAAGTTTCCAGTCGGTTCATCTGCAAGAATAATTGTTGGTTCATGTATTAAAGCCCGACCTATGGCTGTTCTTTGTGCTTGTCCCCCTGAAATTTCAGTCGGTCTTTTTTCTAAAATGGAAGATAAGTCCAGATGAGATGCAATTTCCTTCACCCTTTGTTTCATTTTCTCCACAGGTTGCCCATCGAGTGTTAAAGGTAGAACCATGTTTTCCTCTACAGTTAAGGCCGGAAGTAAATTAAAATCTTGAAACACAAAACCAAGTTGCCTTCTTCTAAAGAGGGATAGATCGTTCGTAGTTAGTTTTAAAGGATTTGTCCCATTAATAGTGATATCTCCCGAAGTGGGTGAATCAATTGTTGAAACAATATTTAACAATGTAGTTTTCCCACTACCCGAAGGACCCATTACTGCGAGAAATTCTCCTTTTTCTACTTCAAAGCTTATTTGGTTAATTGCAAGATGAGCTACTTTCCCCTCATATACTTTCGTCACTTCTTCGAGTGTTAATATCGACATCATGCTCGCTCCGTTCTTCTTGTTCTAGCTGTTTAAACACGATCGAGACGGTCGTTCCTTCACCAACTCTAGTATTAATCGTCATCTCATGTCCAAGACGATCACAAATTTCTTGTGCTAAGTATAAACCCATTCCTGTAGATTCTCCTGTTTTTCGACCATTCTCTCCAGTGAAGAATGCTTTTGTTACCCTTTTTATATCCGAAGTAGGGATACCAATACCTTCATCTCTAACAGAAAAGATGACCTGTTCATCCTTTATTGTCGTCTCAAAATAAACCTTTTTGTTTTCCTCAAACGTATACTTCACTGCATTTGTTAAAAACTGTGCTATGACAAAGCGAAGCCATTTCGTGTCCGATGTAATAATACAATTCCCTTCAATTGAAATAACTGGAAAAACATGATGAGTTATAAATAAGCGTTTATTTTCCGTCACAACTTGGCTAACTATTTGTTTTAAATCTACTAGCTCAATTTGCATATCCTCTTCGAACGTATCTAACCTTGCATTCATTAAAACAGCGTCTAGTCCTCTTTTTAACCGATCCGCTTCTTCCGATACACTCATTGAATCGATTTGATCTCCATTTTGTGCCATCAGCTCGAGTACAGAAATTGGTGTTTTCATCTGATGTACCCAACTATTCATAAACTGTAGATGCCTATTTTGCCTTGCATATAATAATTGCACTTCTTTCTGATAAAGCCGATAAATATGATGCAAGTACTTTTCTACCTGTTTAATCTCAGGGGATTGCGCTTCTCGTTGCAGAACCACTTCTATTTTTGTTGGTACGGAAAGTATCTTTTTATAAAAAGAATATTTCTTTACAAATAATGTTCCTAAAAAAGTAATCGTTAATATACTACTAATAACAATTGAATATATTGCTGTATCTAAGTTTCGAAACCCGTCTAGCCAATATAAGAGCATTATAAATAACACTAATAAAAATTGAAAAACAAGAAAGATTAAATGTTCTCGTATAAACAATCGGAACATATTAAGATTCCTCCGAACTGAGTATCAATCGATAGCCCGCTCCTCTAACCGTTTCTATTGTCGATGTGACATCATAATCAGCTAGCTTTTTACGAACCCTCGTCATATTCACGTTTAGAGTATTTTCATCTACGAATGACTGATCATCCCATAATTCTTCTAATAACTGCTCTCTTGTAACAAGCTTAGGATAATTTCTCATAAGCAACTCTAGAATTGTACATTCTTTCTTTTGCAGAGGTATTTCCTCTGAAGATATATGAAGTTCCATTCTCTCTAAAAATAATTGTAGCTTTCCTGCCTTAACAATACGTTCCTCTTGCTTTGCAGCATATTCGCCATAAGTTCTTCTTAAATGGCTTCGTATTTTTGCAAGGACGATTTCATAGTGAAAAGGTTTCGTAATAAAATCATCGCCACCATTTTCTAAAGCAAAAACTTGGTCCATTTCTCCTGATCGTGCGGAAACAAATATAATTGGACACGTTGTAAATTGACGGAGCTGGCGACACCAATAATATCCATCATAAGATGGTAAGTTTACATCTAATAATATTAAATGAGGGTCAAAAGCTTCAAATTCCTCCAAAATGGAATCGAAGTTTTGTATAGTATGCACTTCATAATGATATTTACGTAATGTTTCTGCAAGTAATGCAGCAATTTTTCGATCATCTTCTACAACTAAGATTCGATGTATCATCACATGGATCCTCCTCACAAACAGTCTCTCTCTATCATATCAAAAAAGAGCCCAACATACGTTAATATGTTAGACTCTTCCATAATTATTCAAAAACACCACGGCGTATAAACAAGCTAACGAAAATTAATAAATTAGTTGGACTAATTCTTCCTTAGAAATACCACCAAAATACTTTGGTACATCAATATTTTCAAGTGCCTTTTCAATTGCCTGTTTACTATACGGCTTTCCTGTCAATAGATCTTCTACTTCTTCCATATCACCAACACCAAAGAAGTCACCGTAAATCTTCACTTCTTCCATAATCCCTTTGTTCACTTCTAATCGCACATCTACACCACCTGTTGGAAAACGGTGAGAATGCTTCATATTAAACTTAGGCGATTTTCCGTAATTCCATTCCCATTGTTGATAGCGTTCTTCCGAAAGTTTATGGATATTTTCCCAATCTTCCGCTGTGAGCTCCCAATATTGAATATTCTCGGCTCCCCCGAAAATGGATGAAAGAATTTCAGTTCTAAATTTTTCAATTGTCATCGGTTCTTTTAGTAATTCAGCAATGTTTGTCACACGGCTTCTAATTGATTTTATTCCTTTTGATTCAATTTTTTCTTTGCTTACTTTTAAAGCAGAAACAACTGCATCAATTTCTGTATCGAACATTAATGTTCCATGACTAAACATTCTACCTTTTGTTGAAAACTGAGCATTCCCAGAGATTTTTTTACCTTCTGCTAAAATATCATTTCGCCCGGAAAGCTCTGCATCTACACCCATTTTTTGAAGGGCATCCACCACTGGTTGTGTGAACTTTTTAAAGTTACGGAAGCTATCCCCATCATCTTTTGTTAAAAAACTAAAGTTCAGATTCCCTAAATCATGATATACGGCACCGCCACCAGAAAGTCTCCGTACAGGAATTATCCCGTTACTTTCCACAAATTCAGTATTAATTTCTTCTATCGTGTTTTGATTTCTACCAATAATGATAGAAGGCTCGTTTATGTAAAACAACAGAAAAGAGTCTTTTTCTACATCCATTGTTTTCAATGCATACTCTTCAATTGCAAGGTTAATACGCGGGTCAGTAATTCCTTTGTTATCTATAAAATACATCTTCATCTCTCCTTTATTTTTATTTTAACCGAAAGTCCACTCGATATGTTGACAAAAGTGCTTGTGTTATATTACAATCCGTATAACTTAAACAGTTATATAACAGATGGAGGTGGAACAACTATGTTAGAAAACGTAATTGAATTTTTCCGAAACCTACCTGAAAAAAAATGTGTTACATGCGGTGAGAAAATTGAAGAGCAGCATGAGTGCTATGGAAATCAATGTGATAAATGCAATACTCTTTAATAAATATAAAATGCCTAATCCTTCTTTAAGTGCATTATCGGAGGAATTGAGTCACTTCACGCAGACTGTAAACAAACTCTATAAAAATCGAGTTTGTTTACAGTCTCTTTTCTTTTAAAAAATAAATGAATCAATTTCATTATTCAAATTTAGAGCATAAAACACGAACAATATTAACGTGAAAGCATGATTTCCGCTATCGGCGGACGCTTTCCGCGGGGGCGCCGCATTCGCGTCGTTTGCGATGTCTCATCTGTCTCACTCATCCCGCTGGAGTCGCCGCCTGTCGCTCCAATAATTTAATTGGTATTTATGAAATTAACTCAAATTGTAAGGAAAATCGAATCCCGAAAAAGAACTTTGCTTTCTGCATACAAACTAGCGAGCCTCCATCGCTACACTTCGTGCGGGGGGATGGCAAAAGATATAAAAAAACGCTGATTATTATATCAGCGTTTAATTATTTGATTATAAATATTTTCTTTTTCTTGATTGAACTAAAGCCATTAGTTGAAGAAGTAGTTAACATTATTAGTTATCTTTATTTAGAGTGGACACTAACGCTTCGTTTCTAACTTCCAAAATATACTTATTATGTACATGTTCTTTACCACCATTTTTCTCGTACCAGTCATTCACTCGTTTAACATGAGCACTGTCACCTTTTACATTATTCTCTATTTCTATGTAATCTTCATAACTGTCATATTCCCAAATGGCAAAAATTTCAACGGTATTATCTTTGTTATCCTTCATCCATCGCCCAACCAAACGTGCTCCATACCTTAGTTGGTTCGGTAAATTAGTTTGGTTGAAATGTTCATTTAATTTCTCTACAAAATTGCTTTTTACAGTATAAAATTTTCTCCTATAAAACATATACGAATCTCCAATTACATTTTTATTTTTTTTTTAGAATGCATTGAATAATTACAATTGACTAAGTGATTTTAGCTACAATCACATTAACTCCACTTGCACTAATTATATCTATGTTATCATTGCTGGTCTCTTCATCTGTAATAATCATATCCAGTTTATGAAGCGGATACATTCTGCTAAAGAGATCTACTCCAAACTTTGAGTGTTCAATAAGTCCTATTACTTCTTTAGAGTTGTCATAAACGGTTTTGTGGAAAATGGACACTTCTGGTGTCGCTGTGCTCAAGCCCCTTTGTGATAAACCACCCCCTGCTGCAAAACATAAATCCATCGTGAATTGGCAAGCAAATTCATTAGCCAATGCATCCGTCATATTTCCTGAACTCTTCACTTCCCCACCAATCAAATATAGTTGAATATTATCCACCTCACGCAAATTATAGGCAACTTCCACAGAATTCGTAATAACGCTGAAGGATACATCCATAGGCAAATACTTTAGCAGCACAAAATGAATTGCCGCTCCACCGATAAATACAGTTTGCCCTTCTTTAATAAAAGTCGCTGCACTTTTTGCAATTGCGTTTTGATATACCGTTCCTTCTCCATACCTCTTAGAAGGAGGTTGTGGCATCGTTCGAACATTCGGAATGGGAATTGCCCCTCCATGTGTTCTTTTTAGTAATCCTTGTTCTTCCATTATTGATAAATCACGACGAATGGAATCAAGGGAAAGATTGTATTCGTTTGCTAATTCTTTCGCTAACACACGATCTTCTTTTTTCAACTTCTCTAAAATCTGTTCACGTCTTTCTTCGGAAAACATTTATTCATCCCCTATTCTAAATTATTCTTCTAATTTCATGTTTGTTAGGGTTTTCTCCCACCTTTTCTCTCATTACATTCTTATTTTTTTATGTTTATTCATTTTTATCAACTTTAACGTTCTTTAGTATTCATTTTTATTCTTCTTTATGCATGTTTTAGATATTAAATATCCTATTGTTCAAAACAAAGTATTATGGTAGGATTACTCTTAATTAAATATTTCTGAATATATGAAAAGTGAGGTGCATTCTTACATGAGATATGGTTTTTGGTTACCGATTTTCGGAGGATGGTTACGAAATGTGGAAAATGAGGAGATGTCCGCTTCATTTGAATATGTAAAAGAGTTGGCTCAAAATGCGGAGCAATGGGGATACGACTTAACGTTAATCGCGGAATTAAACTTAAATGATATTAAAGGAATAGATGCTCCTGCTTTAGATGCTTGGTCTACTGCAGCTGCTATTGCAGCAGTAACAAGTAAATTAGAAATATTAACAGCGATTCGCCCTGGTTTTCACAACCCTGCATTGTTAGCCAAAACCGCAACTAATATCGATCATATTAGTGGGGGACGTTTGTCATTAAATGTAGTATCTGCCTGGTGGGAAGAAGAAGCAAGACAATATGGAGGTATCTTTACTGCCCACGATGAGCGCTATGCTCGTACGGAAGAGTTTATTTCAGTGTTAAAAGGTTTATGGACCGATACTCCTTATTCATTCAAAGGAAACTTCTATGATTACGAGAATACTTATTTAGAGCCTAAACCAGTTCGGAACAAACATATCTCGTTATATGCTGGTGGCGAAAGTGAAACAGGAAAACAAACAATCGCAAATACATGCGATTCCTATGTCATGCACGGTGGTACAGTAGAAGAAATTGTGGAAAAAATTACAGATATGAAACATCGACGTCATAACTTAGGAAAAGTGCCTCTAGAAAATTTCGGTATGGCAGCTTACATTATTTGCAGAGATACGGAAGAAGAAGTGCAAGAGGAACTTGCACGAATTACTAATGTAACAGAAGGAACAGCTGGCTATGCAGGCTATAAAGACTTTGTAAGCAAGTCACATTTAAATGTAGACATACAACTGCAAGATTACTCGGTTTCGAATCGTGGGCTACGTCCAAATTTAATCGGAACACCAGAACAAATTGCTAAAAAGATTATTGCATTTGAAGAAGCAGGGCTCAATTTATTAATTTTACAATTTTCACCACAACATACCGAAATGAAACGCTTCTCCGAGCAAGTGATGCCACTAGTTGAACAATTAAAACAAGATAAGCAAGGGGTCAATTAATATGTCAAAAATATATGTAATACATGAAAATGATGAATGGACAGTGCATCTAACTAATCGATTGGAAGAATTGAACCTTCCCTATGAACTTTGGCATTTAGATGAAGGAATAGTAGATTTAACTTCTGAACCACCAGAAGGAGTTTTTTATAGCAGAATGAGTGCATCCTCTCATACACGTAACCATCGATATGCACCTGAATTAACTGCTAGCATTCTTACTTGGCTAGAGTTTCACGGTAAAACCGTATTTAATGGTACGAAGGCATTGCAGTTGGAAATTAGCAAAATTAATCAACAGCTCGCTTTAGAAAAGGCAGGTGTACGTACACCGAAAACAATTGGTGCGGTAGGACGGGATCAAATAGTCCGCGCGGCTAAAAAAATTGGTGTGTCTTCATTCATAACGAAGCATAATCGTGCTGGTAAAGGATTAGGTGTGCAATTATTTCATTCTGTTGAAGCACTTGAAAACTACTTAGATAGTGAATCCTATGAGCAGCCAGTTGATGGAATCACACTCATCCAAGAATATATACAATCTCCTGCTTCCTTTATAACAAGAGCGGAATTTATTGGTGGAAAGTTCGTCTACGCTGTACGTGTAGATACATCGAAAGGATTCGAATTATGTCCTGCAGATGCCTGCCAAATAGATGACTTATTTTGCCCGATCGGTGAAGAAAAAGAAGAAAAACCAAAGTTTGAAATTATCCAAGATATTAATAGAGAACAAATCGGTAGATATGAATCATTCCTGGAAGCGAATAAAATTGCTGTCGCCGGTATTGAATTCATATCAGACGCAAATGGTACAGTATATACGTATGATGTGAATACGAATACAAACTACAATGCGGATGCAGAAGCTAAAGCTGGAAAATATGGCATGCTGGAGCTAGCCAAGTTTTTAGAAAAAGCTTTGTTGAATGAACAAAATAAAATAATGGTGTAATAAAAAAAACCGAAAGTACCCCGTAAGTGCATCTTGTCTCCTCCATTTCCTGAGTGCTTTGTACGAAACATTGGCTAGACTGTTACCGGGGACTTTTGTGGATTGAGAAGTGATTGTTTCACTTCTCAACCATTTTTTTCGGTATTCTTGTGGCGGTAGTAGTCCTTCGCATTCTATGTGACAAGATTATAGATGTTATTTCATATAAAATAAAAATGCACATAAAAATGAGCTCGGAGATGTATCTCCAAGCTCATTGTATTTTATTTTCCATTTCCCAACAAAATCCTTCGTTAGTTTAATAAGATATACTGTATTTCTTTAATATTGAACGTATTTCATATCCATAATTACTTGGGAAGATTTCTACAAAAACTATTTTACCTTCTATTACTTCAATTGTTCCTATCCCTTCAAATGCAAAACCTTCAAGTTCATCTTCATTTTCATTTTCATTTTCTATATAATGAGAAAAATAAAATGAACCACAACTGGGTTCACCGCAATTGCAGAGTTCTTTTATTCGAAGATTATCTACTTGAGCTAATATATCTAATCTGGATATACTGGTAAAATAGTTTTTTATTCTATTTGCCAAATGAGGTAAAACATTAACAAGTAACGGGTGATTTTCCATTTATAACAACACCCTTATTAGTATAATTTATTGTTTATTTTATCGGATGTTCTTCTTCAACTAACCTGCTGCGTTAGTTGAAGTGCAATATTTCACATTGAAGCCCCGACACATTAATAATTATCCGTAATTCCCGTACCTAATAACACCAATTTTTAATATCAGCACTAATGCAAAAATACATATAGTTCCGATTAAAGCTAAAACATTAAGGATTTTATTTGCTTTTGTACTAAACAGCTTACAAAATACAATATAAACTCCAACTCCAATAACTCCACCTAATGTATTTCCCATAAGGTCAGTTATATCACTACCTCCAATAGCAAAGATGAATTGCAATACTTCAAATAACAAACTAACTCCTGCTATTGGTACAATTTTTTTCAAGAAAGACCAATTTGATTTTACCATACTGATATAAATTCCAAATGGGATAAATGCAAGTACATTTAAGATTATTTCATTAAAATCTATTTGATTATTAACAATAACTGAACCAGCAAAAGGGGTTAAGTTGATTCCCCTAAAATCCGTGAAATGATGCAAGTCTTGAAATGAAAATTGCATTTTAAAGAGTATAATCCATGTTAATACAAATAAATATACGGCCAACAAGCCAGCAGATATTTTATTTTGATTATTTTTCGATTTTTCCATATAAATCCATCCCAACAATAAAGAAATGCGTGATTTTTACGATAAGATTCTTGAAGAATGAAGGCCTTTTATTGACAAACTATTAGCTGGATTAGTTCAAGAAGAGGTTATTATCCTAACACTTTAAAATATTAACCAACTATTTAATATGTTTATTGTACTCTAATTGTTTGTGTACTCCTGACCTATCAATTTGAATCCAATACTCGGAAATTTTTTCATCTTCTATCTTATATACGGCACTTGTTATTTGAGTTATTGGAAGTCCTGTAGGTTGATATCCATCGACTACTCCTACGTGTGCACCTACTTGTTTCCAGCGGACATATACTTTATGTCCTTGTACCAATAATTCTTGAATTTCTAAAGAATAATTACCATAGGCTTCAATCATTTCTCTAACGTGTTCAGCATAATCTTTAGGCGTCCTTAAGACTGTTTGTTCTTCCTCGGATACAATCTGATGAGCCAATACTTGTTCGGACATTAATTGATTTGAGTAGTCAGGATTTTTACCTGATCGTACTTCTTCAAAAAATTCTCTAATTATTTGTTCTGGTGTCATTTGAACACCTCCATATTTATTTCAATGCTTATTCTACCAGAATTGATGCTATTATTACTATTAAACTAGTCGAGTAGAAGGGAACCTCTCTACCTAATCCAGGGTTATAGATAAAGTTAAAAAGCCCGAAACTAGATTTAAGTTCTTATTCAACTAACCTGTTGCTTTAATTTAAAAAGAAAAAGGCTTTACTCCTTCTTGAAGTAAAGCACCGTTAGCTTATGTACATTAGTTCACAAAGACTCTTTATAAGTAACAAGAAAAGGTGCCAACAAAGAACCAATTATAAAAATAAAAATAGCTAAGCCAAGTGTCACAAGACCATCGCTAAAAGGAGACAGAAAATAACCGAAGGTGAGCATTGGAAGAATAGTTAAAGAGACAAAAATTAACCTGCTTGGTAATGTTATCTTATGTGTTGTCCCGCATTCGTTACATTCAATAGGTTTATAACTTAGCCAGAAGGATTCATAGATTTTACTCCAACTAAAATGTGCATTGCATTTCTCGCATTTTTGCAAAGCTAATAACCTCCAGTATAATTTTCGAATTTTCTAAGGCGTCGATTTATTAACCTGCTCCGTTAGTTCAACAAGAAAAAAAGCTTTACCCCCTTCTTGATGTAAAGCATACCGTTAGCTTAACAAGTAAACACTAATTTTCAACTATTTTGTTCTCTGTTCCATTTACAATTCTCTTTATATTTTGTCGATGTAGTATGATTATTGATACGCTTATTAGTAGAGAAAGTGCTATGATAACTTTATCTTCAAATATAAGACTGTAAATGAATAATGCTATACTAGCCAACATTGAACTTAGTGATACATACTTTGTAAATAGCAAAGTTAAGACAAACATAACAAAACCAACAAAAACACCTAAAGGAGTCAAAAACAAGAAAACTCCAGTTGCTGTCGCAACAGCCTTTCCACCTTTAAAACTAGCAAAAACAGAAAATATGTGCCCTAATATGGCTAATAAACCACATACAATAGGGTTAACTGTAGAACCAAGTATTAGGGGAAGTAAACAAGCAAATGTACCTTTTAATATATCAGCAATTGCAACAATTACTCCTGCTTTTATGCCTAAAACTCTATAAGCATTAGTTGCACCAAGATTACCACTACCGTAATCACGAATATCTTTCTTATAAAATATTTTACCGATTACTAAAGCAAATGAGATTGAGCCAATTAAATAACTTAGAATCAAAGTTAAAATGTTCACAGTATTATCTCCTTACATAGTTTATTAAGTAAGTCTTTCTATTTATTGCACATAATTTCCTGCAATCCTTCTTACATTAACCTGCTTCGTTAGTTCAATAAGGATGTTTCTTCTTCACCGTTATTAAAGAAACCCTTTGGATACAAATGGTCCTCTTCAGCATCTACATCTGGGTACTTAGTAAAAACTGACTCAAACTCACCACTATCGGTGAGGTATTTAATAACTTCAACAATTCGTTCTCTACTTGCTATATCAATTAGAACCATATCGCTTGCTTGAAAGTACGTTCCATTCATACATTCGCCTGTCTTTTCATTCTTCTCTCTTAGATTCTGAATGTTTTTGTATGTGAAAAATGTTGCCATCCAAACAGAACGGTCTGGAAGAGTTACCTTTACATCCGTATTTACATCCTCAACATCCCATTCTTTAGATTCCCACTCTTCGGCTTCTATCCATATATTTCGATTACTTTTTTCTATCATAAGAATTCCACCTTTTACTTAGTTATTACACTTATGCTTGTTCAACTAACCTGCTTCTTTAGTTCAACAAGAAAAAGCTACCCTTACAGGCAGCTACTTTTATTAGCTAAAGCACCCGGTAGTGCGATAAGGACCACAGCAAAATTCTATTTTATATAGTCAAATATTTTAATGTCTACCTCATCTATATATCCAATCTGTTCTTTTAAATCCCACAATTTTATTTCAGACGTCTCATTATTTTTTTGAAATGGTTGGAGTTCTTCAAGAGTAGTAAAATAGATAGGATTATATTTCACTTCATCATTCGATAGGCTTTTTACTTTTAACAAACCCATAAATTCTAAATCTGAAACGATTTGACCAGTTTCCTCGTAAAGTTCTCTGATTGCACAATCCTTTGACGTTTCATTCTCCTCCCTTAGCCCTGCTGGCAATTCCCATTGTTTTCTCCACGTGTTATAACATAAAAGATATTTGTCATCACACTTGATTACTGCATATGAGCCAGCTAATCGTTGATAATCGTATATTTCATCTTCTCTTACAATAAGAAAATCAAGAAAATTAAAACCATTGTTCTTAGTGGTTTTCAATTAAACACCTCCTCGTTCTTGATACATTACTTCTTAAACTATCCTGCTCCGTTAGTGAAAAAGTGATTGTCATTGAAACAATCACTTTTTCAAAGAATTTTATATATATAACTTTACACTTTGAATAAACTCATAAATAAAATATCCTGCAAAACCAATTAATAAAATCCCAGATATTATTGTTAACCATTTAATCATATTTCGATTTAGTGCTTTTCTTGTAATGGATATAATGGTGAGTAATCCAATATCATGTAGCAATATTCCACTTAAAATTCCTAATGCAACTATGAAAAAATAATTTTCATCGCTTGCATAATTTTTTGCAAGCACTACTCCAAATACATTTACCCAAAAAACAAGATTACCTGGAGATATAGCCACAAGAAGACCATTTTTATAAGAGCTAATAAAAGACTTTGATACTTTTTCTCCAGATAAACTGATATCTTTATCAGCATTTTTTATTGAATCGTAACCTAAATACAATAAAAAACCAGCTCCGATCAGCCACATTGGAATTTGAACAATAGGTAACGCCAATATAGAAGCAAGTCCTGTTGATAGCAAAATGATTAGCGCAACATCAATTGTCATACCGCCTAATCCTACTGCCCATCCATGTATAAATCCATTTTTCAATCCTTGTTTTGTCATTTCGACAGTAATTGCCCCAACAGGCATTGCAATGGCCAACCCTACCATTACATAAGCAAAATACAAACTCACATAACCACTTCTCTCATAAGTAAAGATAGATAGCTTCTTTCGTCCGTTTATGTGAATTATTATATAGAAAAAAGTGTGGTTAATTCAACCTCAACTTCTACTAAACTGTGAATTTGTAAAAATACACCTTATGTCTATAATTCTATTAAGTTGGCAATAAACCTTTTAATTTTTAGGGCGAATGGAATTGTTACTGTCAAAAGCATGGACTTCGTTTGAATAAGGATATTGTTACAATAGGTAATGTAGTCTTCGACGACATTAATCACCTGCGCATTTGTCGCATGTTAGATTCCGTCGAGGTAGAACGTTTCAACCTTTTCCTTTTACATAACCATAATTAAAAACGCCTATCTCATCCTTTCATGAGATAGGCGTTCTAAATATTTAAGCTTCTGTCGATTGCTTAGAATAACGTTTTTTAAACAATAACATAAAGTACCCAAATGTTAATGCTAAACACACGATCATAAATCCTATTAATACACTATTGTTATGCCAATAAAAGCTTGTATCTCCTGTTGATATCGCTGCTCTAAAACTTTGAATTGAATAAGCCATCGGTAATAACTTATTAAAAACTTGTAATTGGTGTGGAATCAATTCTAAAGGAAATGTTCCAGCACTTGTTGATAGTTGTAGTATTAATATGAGAATAGCAACAAATCTTCCTGGATTATCTAAAACCGATACTAATAGCTGTACGATTGCTAAGTACGTAAAGCTTGTAATAATCGCAGTAAGGATGAGCATGCCAACGCTTTGTGTTTCTAATTTAAGTACAAATAATGCAATAGCAACTACAATTAAAGATTGTAAAACACCTACAACTGCAAGGACTGTTGTTTTACTTGCAAACCATTTTGCTCCACTAGTTGGCTTAACAGCTGTTTGTACTAATGGGAATACGACGGAAATGATTAATGCCCCTACAAATAAACCGAGCGATAAGAAATAAGGGGTTAGACCTGTTCCATAGTTTGGTACGGCATTTATTTCTTCCTTCTTCACATCTACCGGAGAGGCTACCATGTCATAAGTTGAGTTATTCGCACTTACTTCTCCAGCTTCGCTACTTGCATCTTGTAAACTCGATTGCAATGTATTTGTACCATCTACTAATGCTTTCGTTCCATCCGCTAATTTTGTAGATCCATCTGCAAGTTCTCCAGATTTTTCAGCTAGCGTTCCTGTACCTTGTTGTAATTGAGATGAACCTGATTTCAACTGATTTAAACCACTAACTAAGCTATTTGAACCCGCATATGCTTGCTCAATTCCCATGTTTAACTCTTTCATTTTTTCAGCAAGCGTATTTGTACCTGTTGCTAAATTAGCAGAGCCTTCTACCAATGAAGCAGATGATTCATTTAACTTTGCAACGCCTTGACTAGCTTGTTTATATCCATCACTTAATTGTTCTGCTCCACTACGTACTTGAGCTGTACCACTTGATAACGCCGTTGTTCCATCTGTTAGTTTCTCTAAGCCCGCCGTTACAGTTGTACTTCCATTCTCCAGTTGCTTCAATGTTTCCGTTAAAGCAGCAGCTTGTTCTGCTGGAAGTGTTGTGCTTAATTCTGCAATTTGTTTAGATAGTGCTTGAATACCGGATGTTACTTGGGAAGAACCTTTCGTCAGTTGCTCTGCACTGCTCTTTAATGTAGTTGAACTAGTTTGTAATTGCGCTAATGAATCAATCAATGCTTTGTCTTTTTCACTAAGCAATTGATAGCTTTCATTCAATTTTGCAACACTCGCAGTATACTGGGAAATACCAGTTTTTAATGATTCAGCTCCCGTTGCTGTTTGGCTTGCACCTTCAGTTAATTGCGTCGAACCATTAGATAATTTAGAAAGACCATCGTTTAATTGGGTCGAACCAGTTACTGCTGTTTGTATACCTGTCGTAACTTTTCCTGTTCCCTCACGAAGCTCAATCGTGCTACTCGCCAATTGCTCTAAATATCCTTTTAGATCACTTGCACCATTATTGACTTCAGATGCTCCATCTTTTAATTTCCCTGCACCATTTGATGCATCTGCAAAACCGTTCCCTAGTTTTGAAATCGAATCAAAAAGTTGCTCCGCATAAGTAGTAGTAACTTCTTCATTCACTTGTGCACGAATTCGTTCCATCGCTGTTGTTCCAATTTGAGAGGAAAGGAAGTTGTACCCTTCATTTGGCTTATATGTTATCACCATTTTTTGGGGATGATCATCCAATAAAGTAGTTGCATGCTGAGAAAAATTTTCCGGTATTTCAATTAATAAATAATAATCTCGATTTAATAAACCTTGTTCTGCTTCTTCTTTATTCATTGAAACAAAATGGAATTGGTCACTTTCCTCTAACTTATCGGTCAATTCCTTTCCAAGAACAAGCTGTTTACCATCGAAATCAGCACCTTTATCGGAATTGACAATAGCTACTGGTAAATTATTTAAGTTTGAATATGGATCCCAAAAAGCCCATAAATACACTACTGCATACAAAACCGGAATAAATAAAACAGCAATAATAGAAATCAACATTTTTTTATCTTTAAATATACTTTTCCATTCTGATTTAATCATTTTAAATCCCCCTAATACCGAATGACTATTTTACTCATTTGGTCATTTATGTTCAAAAAAAGAAGTCTCAAATTAAGAGACTACGAAAAATAGTATCCTGAAACAAGGTAGCAATACACTCTTCAGAGAGTGGTTCTTTATGTGTCAAATCCCAATCTACAATAAATGCTAAGTAAGCTTTAAATAATAGATAAGCAACAAGTTCACTATTCACATTACTAATTTCACCTTTTACAATTGCCTTTTCCATTTTCGTTTGAATGAATGAAACTATCTCTTGTTCAATTTGTATTAAAACTTGCTGTACTGCGGGAGTTCGCAACTCCTTCTCTTCAGCAATAATTTTAGCAAATAGCTGATGTGTTTCACGGAATTCCAACATCTTCATTAGTGCACGATGAGCATTTTCTTGAAACGAGGCTTCTTCTTTCAAGACATTTTGTGCTTCCGTTTTCATTTCATTTATCATCCGAAGTACAATTTCTTGAAAAAGGATATCTTTATTTTCAAAAAAAGTATAAATAGTACCTTTTCCTACATTAGCAATTTTAGCAATTTGGTCCATGGTAGTTGCTTTGAAACCAAATAGAGAAAAGGATTTTGTAGCAGCTAGAATTATTTCTTGTCTACGGTCCACCATTACTCATCTCCTAAAATAAAAAATGACCAGAAAACCATTTTGGTCATCTAGTCATTATAATACGCTTATTTTATTTTTTGTGCAAGTATTTATTTGTGATCGTTATGGCTCATTGAATTATCACTATCGTCTGGAATTACTTTGCTCATATCGGGATTGCCGACTTTTAGTTCTTGTTTTGGCATCACATGTAGGCCGCGCGCGTTCGTATGGGCAAACATATAGTAAATACCATCATGATCAAAAGTATATTTTGCTTCGTATACTCCATCTTTCGTTAATTTGCCCTCTAGCATCGTACCATGTTCACGCATTCCAGATTCCCAGACTTCAAATTCTACTTTATCTGCATCATCCACCGTTTTATCTCCTTGGGTAACTTTTGCAGATAATGCAACTTTTTCACCTACTGGTAGTGCCTCTGGAGTCTGAATATTTACTACTACTTCTTCAAGCGTTCCTTCATTATGTGAGTGAGAGTCATGTGTTGTTGCTTCTTTACCGCCGCACCCTGCTAAAGTGAGTGTCGTTAAAGCTAATACCGTTAATATTTTTTTCATATGAGTTAATCCTCCCAAATTGGTAATGTAATGTGTACTGTCGTCCCTTTTCCTACTTCGCTTGTAAAATTGAGTGTTCCATTTTGACTGGTAACTAATTGCAAAGCAATAGATAGTCCCAATCCAGTTCCTCCATCGAAACGACTTCTAGCTTTATTTACTCTGTAAAAACGATCGGTAATATGAGTTAGATGCTCTTTTTCAATTCCGCATCCTTCATCTATTACCTGGATAGTATTATGGTTATTTAAAATATATATAGTTGACCCCTCTGGTGAATACCGAATTGCGTTTTCCAATATATTTATGAGGATTTGTTTCGTCATTTGTTCATCTGCAACTAATATTAGTTCTTCATCTATATCCACTGATAATTTTAATTTCTTGGCATCTATATTCGATTGTATGAGGTGAATTACTTCACGAATAGTTTCCGCTATGATAAGAGGAGATTTCTCCACAACCTCTAAATTTTCAGCTCTTGAAACAGTTAGCAAATCATTAGTCAGCTTCTGCATACGGTTTGCTTCTCGAACAATGAGATGTAAGATTTCTTCCTTTTGTTCCTCGGTGACTAATTTTTGAGCAAATGCTTCACTATACCCTTTAATATAACTAATAGGCGTTCTTAATTCATGTGAAACGATAGAAAGAAAGTCTCGCTTTTTTTCATCCTCTTCTTGAATTGAAGCGGCCATTTGGTTAAACGTTCTTGCAAGTTCGCCCACTTCATCTTGGGATTTTACATCTACTCGTGTCTCGTAATTTCCTGCCGCCATCGATATAGATGCTTGCTTTAGTTTTTCTAAAGGATTCAGAACTCTTTGTAAGCTTTTTAAACTAATGAACGCCATTCCTATTAATAAGAATGAGACGAATATTAATAAGTAGAGGACATCATTGGATGCGAGCTCTGTTATTTTTGTTAATGGTACATACAAATAAATGATTCCTTCTAATCGATTTTCATCAACAAGTGGATAAATAACCGATACTACTTCTCGATTAAATCGACTCTCAAATCCTCGCTTTGAAACAGGGTTTCCCGCAATTAACTCTGCACGTTCATCCGCTCCGATTAAACTATCATAATCAATATCGAAAGGGATACATGCACTTAATTCCCTTGGGTTTCGAACAGTAAACACTTCTATATCGGAAAAACGATTATAGTCCTCCGTTTGTTTAATAAAATCGTCTGTTACAACCCCACCATGATATGTATGTTGGATATTTTCTGCAACTTCTTTCATAGCCGTTTCGGTATGTTGCACGTAAAGTTCTTCATATAGGAAATTTGTGAATAATACTAAAAAAACAATGGTAATAGAAATAAAGGCAAGTAAGAGCATCCAAATTTTAAAGGATAACTTTTTCATTCTGTTACCTCAAAACGGTATCCTATTCCCCATACTGTTTCAATGTATTTCCCAGCAACTTCTCCGAGTTTCAAACGCAATGTTTTAATATGTGTATCAACTGTTCTAGTGCCACCTTCATAACTTAGTCCCCAAAGAAGTTCTAATAGCTGCTCCCGTGAAAAGACCTTTCCCTCATTCTCCATAAAGAGGCGAATAAGTTCATATTCCTTTAGAGTAAGGATAATCTTTTTATTTTCTAATTTTATTTGTCTCGACAAAGTATCATTTACTAGTAGTCCTTTAGTTATCGTGCTACTATTCATTGTAAATCCCGTTCTTCTCAAAAGAGAACTAATTCTTGCGGTCAGTTCTACTGCAGTGAATGGTTTTACAATGTAATCATCCCCACCCAGCTGAAGCCCTTTTACCAAATCTTTTTTTGCATCGAGAGCTGTTAAGAAAATAATTGGAATCTTTGAAAATTGACGAATCTCCTTACATACGGTAAAACCATCTTTTTCAGGCATCATAACATCTAAAAGCACAAGATCTATTATTCTACTTTGGAGAATGTCAATTGCTTCATTTCCATTCCCAGCCTGAATTACTTGAAATCCAGCTTGGTGCAAATGCATCTCAATTAGTCTGCGCATGTCCTGTTCATCATCTACGACTAAAATAGTTGTCATTTGCTTACCTCCCTCGTTATGAGCTGAAATGGGCCTTTTCCTACTTGAACCTTATTTATTATCTTTCCATTTCGTAAAAAGTATACTTCGTGATCATCATACCCAGCAATAACTACCGTATCACCAAAAGTATTAATAGAAAAGGGATTCGCTCCTACTATATTAGAAGAAACTAGCTCGCCGTCTTTAGTAAATTCTCGAACACTACTATTTCCGTGACTAACAACATAAATATGTCCATTAGAAGTTTGTGCAAACCCAATAGGCATCATTGGAGCTTCCATTTCCCCTTGTAACTGTCCACTTTGTAAATTGTATTTGCGAATTCCTTTGTTTGGCTGACTTCCCGCTCCATGTCCACCTATCCAAAGCTCATCGCCATTCAAATAGAGTCCATGAGAAGAGTTTGGAATGTCCCATGTTTTAACAAGTTGTAAATCTTTTATAGTAAAAACCGACAAGAAAGTATCCTTGAAATTAACTACATACAAGTACTTCTCATCCGCGATCATCGACATAGGGTATCTACCTGTTTCAGCTTTCGCTAGTTCTTTTCCATTTAAGTCGAATAAAGTTACCGTGTTTTCTTTTCCATTGGCTACATAAATGGTGTCTCCAACTGCATAGGCATTTGAGGTTCCTTCATGAACAGCATACGTTTCTACAATTTTCCCAGTAGAAAGTTGGATCAGCACTGCTTTATTAAGTGAATAGCCGTACAGGAGAATATAGTCTTTTGAAACAAGGGTAAAGCCAGTGTAAGCCTCATCCAATTTCCAACTTTTGAACACTTCTTGTTCTTTTGAAATAAAATCAATGGAATGCTCTGTTGTGTTTAAACTTGCAACAAAATCAGTAGACGAATTAATGGATGGAAGTGTGGAATCTGAACATGCCACAAGAATTCCACATAAAAATAAAAAGCCCAGTATTTTTCTCAAAAATTCGCCTCCTTTTCTTCTAGTCTATCGAAAATATGTGAAAAAAGTTTGAAATGCAAATGAATATGTTTGGAAAATCTATTCAAAATGAAATTGTCTCGATTTGGAGATAATTAACTCTCTTGTTATGATAATGGAAAGGTGGTGATATCAATTATATCTCGTTTTTTTCCTCAATCTTATATAGAGTTAAGTCGACTTCTTATGCGACTGGAGCCCACACACCCTAGTAAAAAAGATTTTGAAAAAAAGTTTTATCAAATAGAGGCAGGCTATTTTGGTGAAAAATTAGTGGATAATACTTTGTTAGAAGTAAAATTTCCTCCCCACTGTTGTACCTTAACAGATGTCCATTTGAAAATTCATGATCATCTCATCATTCAGATGGATACTCTAATTATTACTAAAAAGTATCTGCTAGTTATTGAAGTGAAAAATATAGTTGGAACCATGACTTTCCAAAAGCATAGTGGACAAACAATACGCACGCTCGATGGCGTAAAGACTCCTTTTGAATGCCCAATTGCGCAAATCAATCGGCATATACAAGCTCTCGAACAAATGAAACTACCTCTACCTATTTTCAAAGCAATCGTTTTTTCTTCAAATCGAGTAATATTAGAAAACATTCCAATGGACGAGCCTATCTTCTTTAGAAAAAACCTACCCTCTTTTATCCAAGACTTAAATCAAAAAGAAGATCGAATAAACACTTCACAATTTAATGAACTAATTAGGAGAATTCAATCCACGCAACATGTAGTCCAACGAAAACCGCTTTGCGACAGATGGAGAATTTCTCCGGATTCGCTTATCAAAGGATTACTATGTAAAGTTTGCGGAAACATTTTAAAGAAAATATCAAATAAAACATGGAAGTGCACAAAATGTGAATTAATTGACAGAAATCCGATAGACCATAATATCGACGACTACTTCTTCTTAGTTAAAGATACCATTACTACTGCCGAATGTAAGGACTTTTTTCACTTATCCTCAACGCACGAAGCATATTATATGCTAAAAAAAAGCAATTTAAGTAGACTAAACTTTGCTAGGAAAAGTGTCTATCAAAAGAATATTGAGGTTTAATGAGATACTCTAGGATTTTCTGAGATACTCTGAGATTTTCTGAGATACTCCGGGATTTTCTGAGATACTCTGAGATTTTCTGAGATACTCCGAGATTCCTAGATTCTTGAAGCTAAAAGCCTCTAGCGAATAAACGCTAGAGGCTTTCTATTTCTATTTATGCACGAATATGCTTTAATACAACATCTGCCATTGCATCGATAAAGAGAGGTTGATCATTTGGCATTGCTGGACGAATATATGCTGCACCAATTTCATCACAGACAACTTTACATTCGTAATCGTTATCGTACAGTACTTCTAGATGTTCTGCTACGAATCCAACTGGTGTATAGACAAATGTATTAAATCCTTTTTCTTCATGTAATTCTTTTGTTAAATCTTGCACATCGGGACCGATCCAAGGCTCTGGAGTTTGTCCTGCACTTTGCCAGCCAACTGCATAATTTTTTACGCCTGCTTCTTTAGCAATTAGATCTGCAGTTTCTTTTAATTGGTCTGGGTAAGGATCTCCCAATTCTTTAATTTTTTCAGGAAGTGAGTGAGCAGAAACAATTAAACATGCTTTTTCACGTTGTTCTTCGGACATTGCTGCGAATGCAGCTTGTACTTTTTCTGTCCAATATTGAATGAATTTAGGCTCATCATACCAACTTTCTACTGAAGTAATTGTTAAATTACCTAGCTTTTCCGCTTCCTCCTTAATTCGACCATTATATGATTTAATCGAGAAGGTAGAGAAATGAGGTGCTAATACCATAGAAACGGCTTCTGTAATACCGTCTTTATGCATTGCAGCAACTGCATCTTCTAAGTAAGGTTCGATATGTTTTAACCCAATATATAGCTTAAATTCGATTTCATCTTGCACTTCATTCAATCGATTGCAAAGACCTTTTGCTTGATTTTCAGTAATTTTAGCAAGTGGAGAAATACCACCTATTGCTTGGTATCGACCTGTTAAGTCCGCTAATTGTTCATCACTTGGTTTACGTCCGTGACGAATATGTGTGTAGTAACGTTCAATATCTGCTTCTGAGTATGGAGTTCCGTACGCCATTACTAATAATCCCATTGTTTTTTTCATAATAGTCTCCTCAAAAAGTTTAGTTATTTTTAGCAGCAATTAGTTCTCTACTGTAGTCATGTACAAATGCTGTTAAACGTTTTAATGTATCTGGATTTACTTCTGGGAAAACGCCATGTCCAATATTAAAGATATGTCCTGGCTGTGCTACCCCTTGTTCCACAATAACTTTGGCACGTTTCTCTACTTCAGCCCAGTCCCCGATTAAATACGATGGATCAAGATTTCCTTGAAGTGTTTTCGTAATACCTTTTGCACGAGCTTCTTCAATCGATAAGCGCCAATCAAGACCAACTACATCTACTGGTAGATCATTCCATTCCATTGCTAGATGGCTCGCTCCTACCCCAAATGTAATAAGTGGGACACCTAATTCACGAAGTTCCGTGAAAATTCGTGTCATTACTGGTTTAATAAAAATACGATAATCCTCTACATTTAAAGCTCCAACCCATGAATCAAAAATTTGAATTGCTTTCGCTCCTGCCTTCACTTGTGCTTTAATATATACAATTATCATATCAGCAAGCTTATCCATTAGTGCAAACCACGCTTGAGGCTCTGATACCATAAAAGCTTTTGTTTTGTTATAACTTCTAGATGGTCCGCCTTCAATCATATAACTGGAGAGCGTAAACGGAGCCCCTGCAAATCCGATTAATGGAACATTTAATTGTTCGGTTGTTAGCAATTTGATCGTTTCTAACACAAAAGGTACATCATCTTCTGGTGATAAATCGCCTAAATTGTAGACATCTTGTACAGTACGAATTGGATTCGAAATGACTGGGCCAACACCCGCTTTTATTTTTACATCTACCCCAATACCTGGTAAAGGTGTTACGATATCTTTATACAATATTGCGGCATCTACATTGTAATTCTCAACTGGAAGACGTGTCACATAAGCACATAATTCTGGCTCATGGGTAATTTGTTCTAACGAGTATTTTTCTTTTATTTTTCTATACTCCGGTTGTGAACGTCCTGCTTGCCTCATGTACCATACTGGCGTGTGATCTACGGCTTCTCCACGAGCTGCACGTAGTAATGTATCATTAAAAGTTGTCATTTTCTTTTCCTGCCTTTCTTCTATATAACCGTTCTATGTTTGAATATACGTTTTCACTATAGACGTTCTCTAACTAATTGTATATAAATATAGTGTAATTGTCATAAATTTGTCCTGTATTTCCAGTCTTTCTTCAGACACTGAGTTTTTAAATTGACTTTAATGGGAAAAGTAATATCAATTATGATTGGAGGAATTTTAATGAACTTGTATATGACATCGGGAACTCCAGAATTTATGGAAACAATTAAAAAGAAATACTCAAATGAAGAACTATTTCTTCTACATGGAGTAGGGAACTCCTTTCTTATCCACGAAACAACTGGCAAATCTATTTTCCAGGCTCCTATGAAATACGAAGTACTTGAATCTTACGGTAACTTTACCGGAAAAGGTTATTTCGTATTGCAACATATTCCTGTTTCGGATGAAGGCCGCCCTATATTCGAATTCCAGTATACCAAATTAACGAGCACAGTGGAAAAAGAACCAGGTTTTATTGCACTTCGTGTACTTAAACCTTTACAGACCGATACGTATATTATTTTAACAGAGTGGTCAGGTCCTAACAGTTTCGACGTATGGGAGAAATCGATTTCACTGAATTTTGATCATGTCGCTGATAAACAACATATTTTTACGAGCGCACCTTATATTTCAACTTATAGGTCAACGACAGATGAAGACTAAATAAAAGACTTCCTAGACAGTAAACGAACCCGAAGAAGAGTTCGCTTACTGTTTTTTTTATTATTTACTTCTAGGATTTAGCGCGCTTTGGCATTTGTTTTCGCGGACTAGCCTAATTTTAAGAGGTTTTGCTTACTTGATTACAATAGTTAACGTGAAATTTCGTTAAGTATTATTCAGAAAAGCTTTTGTCTTCAATTAAGGACGCCTAAATAAATGGTTTTTTCTGCTATAATCTTATTAAAAGTAAAAACGGAGGGTAAAACGTATGACAGTAGCGTTAATAGAAAAGCTGGAGAAGTCTTTCGGAGACATGGTTACAATTCGTCGTTATTTACATATGCACCCAGAGGTATCATTTCAAGAAACGAAAACAGCAAAGTACATTCAAGACTTTTATAGGGATTTAGGAATTTCTTTTCAAGCAAATGTTGGGGGAAATGGCGTTGTTGCAAGAATTAAAGGGGCATCACCTGGTAAAACTGTAGCTATTCGTGCCGATTTTGATGCTCTACCAATCCAAGATGAAAAAGAAGTAGACTACAAATCTACGATTGACGGTGTGATGCATGCTTGCGGACATGATGGACATACCGCTTCTCTTCTCATTCTTGCACGCACATTAAATGAAATAAAAGATCAATTAGTAGGAGAATACGTGTTTATTCATCAACATGCAGAGGAATATGCACCTGGTGGAGCGAAACCAATGATCGATGAAGGATGTTTAGAAGGTGTAGATGTTATTTTCGGTACACATTTGTGGTCGTTAACTCCTCTTGGCACGATTGAATATAAATCCGGTCCTATTATGGCAGCTGCTGATCGATTTGAAATAACCATTCAAGGTAGAGGTGGGCATGGAGCTAATCCCCATCAATCTAAGGATGCAATCGTAGTCGCTTCCCAGTTAGTTGTAAACTTACAACAATTAGTTTCAAGAAGAGTCAATCCAACAGAAGCCGCAGTTCTTTCAGTTGGTTCATTTGTAGCTGAAAATGCTTTTAATATAATTGCAGATTCTGCAAAACTTTCGGGAACGGTGCGTACTTTTAATCCAGAAGTTCGTGATTTGATGGAGCATGAATTAGAAAGAGTTATTAAGGGCACTTGTATCTCAGCTGATTGTACCTATTCTTTTTCTTACGACAGAGGATACCCACCTGTCATTAATCATCTAGCAGAAACAGAGTTTTTAGAGAAGGTTGCAAATGAAGTGCCAGGTGTTGAAAAGGTAGAAGAATCCATTCTACACATGATTGGTGAAGATTTTGGCTATTACATGGAAAAAGTTCCTGGAACCTTTTTCTTCACAGGTGCTATGCCACAAGGAGAGGTTTTCCCTCATCATAGTCCAAAATTCGATTTTGATGAGCGAGCAATGCTAATTGCAGCAAAAACATTAGGATGTGCAGCTATCAAATATCAAACACAATAAAATTTAGTGCAAGCGATATAATTTAGATGCAATACAAAACAGTGGCAAATAATCCAATTTGCCACTGTTTTTTTTATTCAACTAAAGCCCAGTTAGCTTAAGTATAAATCCTCTTATTTGGTCATTTACACTACCATTTTATTCAACTTGGGGTTGCTTCATTAATTAGGATTTGTTGTTATGTTCAACATTTATAACAACATTTCCCCTCTTGTGTCCTTTCTCTACATATCTATGAGCCTCCACAATCTCATCAAACGAATAATATCTGTCAATGACCGCTCTTATCTTCCCCATCTCAACAAGTTCTTTAAGGAAGTTTAATGCTTCTGAAGTTTCAGGTGAATTTCGGCTCAATAATAGTTTCTTGCTACTCGTCAATTTAGTCCATAGCATTTGTACACTTGGTAGCGGTTCAGTAACATTTATATAGGTACCGTTGTTCTTTAACAATTTCATACAAGCTGAAAAGGAACTCTTGTTTACCGCTTCAAAGATGATATCATATGTTTCATCTGTACTCGAAAAATCCTCAGCTGTATAATCAATTACTTTGTCTGCTCCAAGAGATTTAACTAATTCCAAATTATTGTAACTACATACCCCTGTAACGTTTGCTCCGAAATGTTTGGCAATCTGAACTGCATAACTTCCTACACTTCCTGAAGCACCATACACTAAAATTGATTGACCGCTCTTTATACCTGCTTTTCTAAGAAAATACAATGCTGTGCGAGCTCCAATAGGAATGGCAGCAGCTTCTCCATAAGTTATATTGCAAGGCTTAATAGCTACAGGACCATCTTCCTCCAAACACTTATATTCGGCATAAGCACCAAACCCAGCCAAGGATGACGCAAAAATTTGGTCCCCTGGATTAAACTTTTTTACACTTTTTCCGACCAATTCCACTTCTCCAGCTAATTCCATTCCTAAGATTTCTTTTTTTGGTCGTCTTAAACCAAGTGTTATACGTGCAGGCAGCCAGAAAGCAGGAGGAACTGTAAAACTTCGTGTCCTAATGTCTGCTACTGTTACGGTTGTTGCTTTCACTTTAACTAAGATTTCATTTTCTTTCGGAATAGGTTTTTCTAACTGTTTTAGTTCAAGAACATCTGGGGGACCGTACCTTGTGTACACAATTGCTTTCATTTATCCACCTCAAATTCGTTTTATACTTAATATAATACGTTTTTCGAACAAATAGACCATTAGTCAAATAGCTGATCTTAAACTATCCTCCTACTTTAGTTGAATAAGAAAAAAGAGCTGTCCAAACAGCTCAATGTAGAAACAAGATATTGCTTGTGATTGGACAATTTAACCACCATTAATTGGTGGTTTTTTAATTTAAATTTCTTCAACAAAACTGCTAGATAAGTTGAATAAGCACCTCTAGTAATTGCACCATATGTTTCCTCGAAAAAATACTAAAAGTAGTGGATTTCAGCTGCGAAATCCACTACTTTTATGCTTGTTTTTATATCAACTTTTTCCTATGTGGGTACTCCACAAGAGAACCACTTAGATTGAAGTTCAGAATTTCGTCTATTTTTTACTCATGCGAAGTGTTAGTTCGGATATGACAAACACGATAACCGGTATTATCATCCACGATAAAGCAAAATTACCTTGGACGGTTATTCCAAGTAAAACAAATAAAGCTTGTACGAATTGAATCATACGAAGTAATTTATTTACAGCTAGCTTTCTAGCATTCGAATCAATTGGAAATAACAAATCCATACGGAATTCATGACCGGATAGTAATGAATGCTTTAACTGTATAACTGTCGCAAAGCCAAGTGCACCTGTAAAAATTAATGCTACGATTGGAAACGGTATGAATATAGCTCCTAAAGTCGATAAAAAAGTTAATCTAACCCATAAATAAAAATAATCATCTGTTCGTACAAATGTACGTAACACTAGATAAAATTGTGCGTTATGTTGCGCGTATGGTGCAAATTTATAAAAAGCATCTAACCATCTTCTTCTTCTTTTTTTACCTTTAATATGCGGAACATCCGTGAAATAGTTCGCAAATCGATAAAAACGCATCATACGTGATTGTTCCACTTCAATGAAATGATCGAATGGAAAAGGTATATCTTTCTTTTTCTTTTGCCAAACAACAAGATAAATTATTCCAATAATCGCTATTCCTATCGCAATTATTAAATAACCACTCATTAGGAAATATAACGCGGAGAATAATAATAGAAACCGGACAAATCGATCCATCCACACATATTTTCCATTAGCTGCCCAACGATAATTGAATTCCACAAACATGTTCCAACCTTTTAGTACTAGAACAACGAAAAAGAGAATAAAAACCTCATTTTTTGCCATACCACCTATTTTGGTAAGTAGTGGAATAGAAACAACAAAAACCGCTAGTGAAACAAAGACACTCGAAAAGTAAGTCCATCTTAATGCTAGCTTAAAATATTCTTTCAGCTTTGTTTCTAAAGGTAAAAAATAGACTCCATCTGCATGTTTCATTAGCGAAACAGGAGGGCTTATTATGAGAAATAGACTTAATAAGAAAGCAACAAGTAAAAATGAAGGAAAATCAGTTGGCGCAGTTTTTAGCCATTCACTGTAAGCATATCCTGCTGCTCCAATTGCGAAAACTAGCACAATCGCAATATGACCAGAAACAATATACTTTAAGTATTTTTGTAATTCATTTATATAAAATACGAAACGTTTATTCCATACTTCACGCAAATTTTTCATCTTGTTGTTCCTTCGTCATTTCGATATATAAATCATCTAGCGTTGCATGTGGCATATTAAAAACTGCTCGCAAATCATTCATTGTTCCTTGCGCTCTAATTTTCCCATTGTGTAAAAGTAAGATTCGATCACAATATTTTTCTGCTGTGGATAAAATATGGGTCGACATAAGGACTGAGGCCCCTTCTTCTTTTCTCGCTTTCATTTGATCAAGTAGTGATTGAATCCCTAGAGGATCTAAACCAACAAATGGCTCGTCTATAATATATAAAGAAGGACTTACTAAAAAAGCACACATAATCATTACTTTTTGCCGCATTCCTTTAGAAAAATGCGCTGGAAACCAGTTCAATCTCTTTTCCATTCGAAACTCTTTTAGAAGTGCATCTTTCCGCGCTTCAAATACAGATGAATCTATGTTGTATGCCATAGCTGTTAGTTTCAGATGTTCCATTAACGTTAGTTCATCATATAAGACGGGAGTTTCTGGAATGTATGAAAAAGAAGAACGATATATTGCTGGATCTTCTTTCATAGTTTTTCCTTCTAATCGAATTTCTCCATGTGTGGCATTCATTGTACCGATAATATGCTTAATCGTTGTACTCTTTCCTGCACCGTTCAATCCAATTAAACCAACTAATTCACCTTTCCCTATCGAAAAATTTAGATCATGTAAAACAGGCTTTTTTGTATAGCCTCCTGTGACATTATTTACTTCCAATACTGTCATATCTGCACCTCATCTCTAATTGATAGTTTACCAAAGCTAGTAGGAAAAATCTTCTTTCATTAAACGATGGCACTAAGTATTATTCTAGCAAATTTTCCATTAGATATTTACTGTTAAGATTAGCGCTCTGGCATTCGCTTTCCGAGTGGCGAGCGACGAGTCTCATGCTCCTGCGCAAGCTCGTCGCAAAAAAAATTGCCGCCGTCCTAAATACATAACTTATAGACACAGTAATTTGATACTAAATCGTATAGACTTTTTCAAAGCGCTCCTAGAAATAGAGTGGAAGCTTTAACATTTCTACACTATACTTTTAAATTCTAGAAAATCGTTGAAAAAGGCGACACTCCTGCGGGAATAGCGGTAGCTGAAGCAACGACCGCGGATAGGGAGCCGTTTCAACGTTTAATCTCCCCTGCTTAAGCTCATCGCAAGCAAATTGCCACCGCACTAAACCCTATAACTTGAAGTAATAATTTTAAGTACCTTCTAATAAACAAACCTGTCCTATTATATGTTAAACTTTTCGTAACAATGAATAGGAGGTTTTTACATGAGTGAATGTATTTTTTGCAAAATAATTGACGGCTCGATTCCAAGCGCTAAAATTTATGAGGATGAGCATGTTTATGCTTTTATGGATATAATGCCTCTTACAAAAGGGCATGCACTTGTGATTCCAAAAAATCATAAAGAAAACGTTTATGATTTATCAGAAGAAGAGGCAAGTAATTTATTTAAAGTTGTTCCTAAAATTGCTTCGGCATTGAAAGAAGCATATGGACCCGTTGGAATGAACCTTTTAAATAATAATGGAGCTGCTGCTGGGCAAAGTGTCTTCCATTTTCATTTACACTTTATTCCTCGATATGATCAAACAGATGGCTTCCGTGCTACGTGGAATACAAAAGAAAAAACTATGACTTCTGAATTTATTCAAAATTTAGCAGGCGAATTGTTCGAAAAGTTAAATAATTAACAGGTTGCAAATAAATTTAAAAAGACTTACAATCTAATTAAGTTTCTTGCTAATGATCAAGAGGATACATTAGAGGAATCTTACAAACTATAGCTTAGAAAAGCTGAGGAGAGATGAGAATTGAATACAAAAAATTTAGTTTTAATGTCATTATTAATTGGTGTCGGAGCAGTACTTTATATTGTTATCCCAGGATTTAATGGTGGGATGAAACCAGACTTTATGTTAACAATGATGTTTATAGGGATTTTATTATTTCCAAATGTAAAAAGTGTTTTTTTACTAGGGGTTTCTACAGGAGTTATATCTGGATTGTTTTCCACATTCCCAGGTGGATTTGTTCCGAATATCATTGATAAATTTGTCACAGCATTCGTTTTCTTCGGATTGGTAGTATTACTTCACAATGTTGCAAATAAATTAGCGGTAGCTGTTGTTCTAACATGCGTGGGTACTCTAGTTTCTGGCACAGTTTTCTTATCAAGTGCTATTTTCTTAATCGGAGCAAATATACCTTTCGTTGGGCTTTTAGTTGGTGTAGTTTTGCCAGCGATAGCTATCAATGCTGTAGCATTCTTTATTATATATCCAATTATCGGAAAGATTATAAAAAGAACAAAATTCGAAATTGCCATTACAGCTTAAAATTACTTGCTTTCCTTTTATAAGGAAAGCTTTTTTTGTATAGAAAATTATGTTTTAATTAGGTCAAGGAAAGGAATAATACATATAAACAAGGGGTGAATAAAATGAAAGCAACACATTTCTTATTAGGTATTGCAACAGGAGCAATCGCAGGGGCAACTACTGTACTTCTTTCTACCCCGCAATCGGGTGGAGAGCTTCGATCATCTATAAAATCTACTTCACTTGATTTTAAAGACAAACTATCAGATGTAAAATTACAAATACAAAATCTTAAAAACTCAGTTAGTCTATTAAATAAGGAGTCAAAAGAAGTTATCCCAGATGCTATCGATGATTTAAAAAAGAGCATTGCAGAGTGGAAAAATGAAACGGCTCCAATCCAGCAGCAACTACAAACCGAAATCCATTCCATCCAACAAGCAATCGAAGAATTAGAAAAAACTTTACCAAAACCATAAGAAGATTTTTTTTTTAAAAACCGGGCAAATAGATGCCCGGTCCTTTCATGAAGAATAGCATATGAATGTCGCCTGATTTCCGCAACGACGGACGCTTTTTACGTGCATGACTTCAGTCTCCAAAACCATGAAGGCTTTGCCTCAGGGAAGAAGCATCTTTAGCCTTAATCCCCTCTCTCACGTTCCTGCGGGACCTTCCTCTCAAACTTATCCCACAGAAATCGCCGTCAACTCCTATCCAACTAGTATGTATGGGACGATTTATAATTGCTTCGTAGGAAACATTTAAATCCCATGAATATTAGAAGTGAACTACATTTTATCGGATACATAATATTTCACCAAAGTTTTAAAAAGCAATAGCATCTCTTATTCAACAACGATTACAGAATGGCATGATCACTACTTTTACTTAAACTAATTCTATCCTCTTAGCGATATATGAGCTAAATCTTCTTGTTTGTCACTACTCACTTAATGAATTGTAGTGAAAGGTGGCGACTCCAGTCGGAGGCCAACAGGATGTTGGTCACGAAGGCGTTGCCACACGATGTGGCGCTCTTAGCCTTTGTTCCTATGTGAGACAGATGAGCCATCACAAACGACGCGAAAGCGGCGCCCCCACGGAACGCGTCCACCTGAAACGAAAATCCCCAGTATTATTTAATTCTTTCAAGTTCATTAGTTAAGGAACTACATTTTATCCGGATGCACAAAATTTCACCAATTTTAAAAAGTAATAGCATCTTATTCAACAACGATTTCAGGATGGCATGATTACTACTTTTACTTAAACTAATTCTATCCTCTTAGCGATAGCTGAGCTAAATCTTCTTGTTTGTCACTACTCACTTAATGGATTGTAGTGAAAGGTGGTGACTCCAGTCGGAGGCCAACAGGATGTTGGTCACGAAGGCGTTGCCACACGATGTGGCGCT
>NZ_JBHVRO010000010.1:32652-165170 GCF_042885655.1 Psychrobacillus sp. NPDC058041 | reverse complement strand
CTCATGCACCTGCCGCTTCGCTTTCGGTGCAGAAAAACATCTGCTATTCCCGCAGGAGTCGAGCACCTGCACTCCAAGCAACAATGAACACTAAAAAAGCGGACTTATCAATAATCACCTTTTAAGTTAATTACTTTATTTGGATTTTCTCTCCTGCGCAAAGCTCTTCGCAGAAATTAATTTCGCTACGCTCGTCCAGGGTCTTGATTTGCTTGCTAGTCCCCTAGGAGTCGCCGCCTTTCGCTCCAATCAACAGTGTAAATAAGAAAGACAATATGCTTCGCCGAAATAATAAACTTGTACATTATTTTGTTTATCAATAGGGCAAGTGGAACCAGAGAAAAATAGGTAGTATCTACCGATAATGAAGGGAAGAGCTTCCTAACTGGTAATTTCGGAATCTTTTAAAAGAGTAGGGAAGTATTTTTTTTCTCTAATTATCCAAACCAAAAGCATGATGGTCCCACAAAATATTCGACACAAGATTACCGAGAAAATGGAACGTGAAGTGACTCAGTCAATTCCAACTCCTCAAAGTCCACCTGTAATAGTGTATCCAATTTTTTTGCGATGGTAACCGCAGGAGCAAATGTTTCGTTCAAAGCACTCAGGAATTAGACCCGATTGTTCTCTTATTATGTCAGTAGAATAGAAGGAGGTACGAGTTATTATGAAAAATTATGGCGTATCAATAGTTTTAGAGAATGAAGAGAGTTATGAACTGGAAATTCAAGGTTCTAGTGAGGAACATGTTTTAAGTAAATTATTTTCTCAAATTTCAGGAGTAATAAAAATTAATCCATATGATGATGTTGTAGTTTTTATTAACTTTGATAAGGTATTAAAAATTCAAATTCAACCAATAGCAGAATAATAAAACACTTAAGCAACTCTTTTTTTTATAAAACAAAGAAGGTCATAAAAAAAGTAGAGCAAGAAGTGACAGTCACTTCCTGCCCCATAATTTTCAAGGTAATAATGTAACCGTCATTCTCTTAAAAGACATTTTCCAAAGATTAATCTTCTTTTTCCTCAGTACGAACTACTAAAACATCACAAGAGGATGAGCGTACAATGTATTCAGAGACACTTCCTATAAGGAATCGCTCTACAGCATTAAGTCCAGTTGCCCCACAAATGATTAAATCAGCTTCTATTTTTTTTGAAATATCTTTTGAAATCATTGTTTTTGGAGAACCATATTCAACGATTACATTTACATTTTTAACTCCACCTGCAATTGCTTCTTTTTTATAGACTTCTAGTAAATTTTCTGCAAATACTTGGGCTCTTTCGGCTATAGAACGATCGTATGCTTCAATTGCGGCAAATGATCTTGTATCAATGATGTTGACTAAATTTAATGTTGCATTATTTCTTGCTGCTATCGAAACTGATTTTTTATAAGCTAACTCCGCTTCTTTTGAACCATCAACCGCAACTAGAATTTGTTTGTATTTTAATGTCATTTTTAAAACCTCCTATTTCTTATTATATTTATATAATTCGAGATTTATTTCTGTATTCCTCCTATTTTTTTATTATAAAAGCGTTATTGAGAACTTTTCTCGTATAATTTTTAAATTAATGAAGCATTATTAATATATAAATGATAAAATGAAGATGTTTTAATGATTCATTTCATATGAGTCATCTCTTAAAAATATATACATAAGGGGATATGGAAATGCGTATTGGTATACCAAAAGAAACAAAAAATAACGAAAACCGAGTGGCTATGACACCTGCTGGAGTTGTTACTTTAAAGCATAATAATCATGAAGTAATTATTGAAACTGGTGCAGGACTAGGTTCAAGCTTTACTGATGAAGATTATATTGCTGCAGGTGCAACTATTGTACAAACTGCAGAGGAAGCATGGAACCAAGAGATGGTAATGAAAGTAAAAGAGCCAACTCATGCAGAATATGCGCTTATCCGTGAAGAATCTATTCTTTTCACATATTTACATTTAGCTCCGGAAGAAGCGTTAACAAAGGTGTTACTTGATAAGAAAGTGACAGCTATTGCATATGAAACGGTTCAACTTCCAAATAATTCATTGCCATTGCTAACACCAATGAGTGAAGTTGCAGGTCGTATGGCAACACAAATAGGTGCACAATACTTAGAACAAATCCATGGAGGAAAAGGAATTTTACTTGGAGGAGTTCCTGGAGTTCCTCGTGCGAAAGTTGCTGTAGTTGGTGGAGGTATCGCTGGTACAAATGCAGCTCGCGTAGCAGTAGGTATGGGTGCAGATGTTACTATTATTGATTTAAACGCCGATCGTCTTCGTCAATTAGAAGATCTATTTGGTGGAAATGTTCAAACATTAATTTCGAATCCATTTAATATCGGACATGCAGTGAAGGAAGCAGATTTAGTAGTAGGTGCTGTTCTTATTCCTGGTGCTAAAGCTCCTAAACTTGTATCGGAAGAAATGATTAAATCCATGTCTCCAGGTTCAGTTGTTATTGACATTGCAATTGACCAAGGTGGTATTTTTGAAACTTCTGACCGTATTACAACTCATGACAACCCGACTTATGAAAAACATGGAGTAGTTCATTACGCAGTTGCTAACATGCCAGGAGCGGTTCCAAGAACATCAACAATGGCGTTAACTAATGCAACTGTTCCTTATGCACTTCAAATTGCTAACAAAGGCTATAAACAAGCTTGCTTGGATAACCTTGCATTACAAAAAGGTATTAACACATTAGCTGGTCACGTTACATTTAAAGCGGTTGCAGAAGCACAAGGACTTCCTTACGTAGACGTTGCTACACTTTTAAATTAATAAATATTTTTTGAACACCCAAAGGTTATTCATCACTTTGGGTGTTCTGTTATTTGAAAACAAAAATGGAGTGAATGCAATTGGCTTATTTATTTGTTGGTTTAGCGGGAGCATTAGGTGCTATAACGAGATATTCAATTGGACTTATGCTTTATACACATTCAATTTTCCCTTTTGCAACACTAATAGTAAATCTGGTAGGTTGTTATCTTCTTCCTTTTTTAACTTCGTCTGTTTTTCGTAAAAGTAAATTCTCACCCAATGTGCAGACAGCTATTACTACAGGTTTTCTAGGTTCTTTTACAACTTTTTCTGCTTTTAGTGTAGAAACAGTGAAATTATTGCAGCAAGGGGAAATTGTATTTGCTGTTTTATACATATTGATTAGTGTAGTGGGTGGGATTGTAATGAGTAATCTAGGTTGGAAACATGAGGTGACAAGATGACTGCACTTGTTACTGTAGCCATAGGTGGATTTTTAGGAGCTATCCTTCGATTTTATTTTGCTCAAAAGTTAAATGAAAACGTGGCAGATAAAATACCTATTGGAACACTTTTCGTTAATTTAATCGGTTCATATTTATTAGGATTTATCGTTAGTGTTCGTTTAGATGAAATTTATATATTACTTATAGGTACTGGATTTTTAGGGGCATTTACAACTTTTTCTACTTTAAATAAGGAATTAATCACACTTCAGAAATTTCCTCGAAAATGGATTCTGTATTTCTTGATTACATATATAGGAGGATTATGCTTAGCATTTTTGGGTTATTTTATTGGTAAATAAGATAAGAGGAAGCACATAGAGTGAAGCGTCCCTGTGATAGAAACAATTCTGCACTATTCTGACAATTGACTGCAATTCAATAGGCTTGTGAACCAATAATACCTCCTACACATGTCTGTATAAAGTGTAGGAGGTATTTGATTTTAATGTAGGAAATTAGTGTATGAGTTGTGCTCTAGACATATTAAGCGCTCCATAAAAAAGGAGACCTTCCATGTATCATTGATGGAAGGTCTCCTTTACATATGTGTCTAAGTTCATTTTGTACTGCGGGTAATGTAATACATGCTAAAATTAAGATAAAATAATTAATTCTTTCGGGAACTTTGTAAGCACTTCTACGCCGTCTTCGGTAACAACAACGTCATCTTCAATACGCACACCAGTAATGTCAGGATGGTAGATGCCTGGCTCGATTGTGAATACCATACCAGTTTCTAATTTCATGTCATTCACACCAGTGATTGAAGGGAATTCGTGTACAGAAATTCCAAGTCCGTGTCCTAAACGATGTGTGAAATATTCACCATATCCTGCTTCAGTAATTACATCGCGCGCAATTTTATCAAGTGCCATTGCAGTTATACCTGGTTTTACTGCGTTTACAGCAGCTTCTTCGGCACGGCGAACAGTTTCATAAACTTCACGTTTATCAGCTGAGGGTTCTCCGAAAGCTACTGTGCGTGTTATATCAGAGCAATAACCGTTGTATATAACACCAAGGTCAAATAATACTAAATCTCCTTTTTGAATTTTACGATCTCCAGGATTACCGTGAGGAGATGCTGTTTTTGGGCCACTTAGTACCATTGTGTCGAATGCCATTTGAGAAGCACCTTTTTCTTTCACTGCTAACTCAATTGCATTTAAGATTTCTAACTCTGTTTTTCCTTCTGCAATCTCTTTACATCCAACTTCAACAGCGTAGTCTGCCAGCTCAGCAGCTTTTCGCATATTGACTAATTCTTCCTCTGACTTAATAACACGTAATTCATTTATCTTTTCATCCACTCTTGAAATTTGTATAGAAGGAATTCTTTCTTGAATAGCTTCTTGACGTTCCACAGTCATATGAGCTTTTTCGATCGCTAAAGAATTGATTACACCGACCTTATTGCTAATTGTTTGAACAAGAATATCCCAAGCATTTTCCGTATCTTGATGTCCAACAATGTCACCAGTCCATCCAGCTGCCAATGCATCAGGAACTTCCATTTGTGGACAAATGATAAATGGTGTCGCTTCCTTGAAAATTAAAACGCCAAGCAAACGTTCATGCGGATTGCTTCTAAATCCAGTAAAATAAAAAACGTTGTCTGGAGTCGTTATGAAAGCAGCATCAATATTGCTAGATTGTAAATAGTTCTGAATCTTTTCTACTTGTTTCATCATAGCACCTCTTTTTTAAATTTATAAGTTAAGGATAACAGAATAAAGGATTTCTAGCATTAACGTTGAATGAAATATAAGAGAAAAAAACAACTTACAAGGAGTGTATGTAAAATGCAAATCAGTTATCATGGGCATTCAGTAGTGAAAATTAAAACAGGGAAATATACAATATTAATTGATCCTTTTATTTCAGGTAATGGATTGACGGATTTAATCGCCTCTGAGGAAAAACCAGATGCTATTTTGTTAACGCATGGTCATAATGATCATGTTGGAGACACAATCGATATTGCAAAACGAAGCAATGCACTTGTTATTGCTCCATTTGAGCTTGCAGAATATCTAGCAACGCAAGGGATTGCTACCCATGAAATGGGATTAGGTGGGGCTTATCAATTTGAATTTGGAAAAGTTAAATATACCCATGCTTTTCATAGTTCTTCATTTGATACTCCTGATAACGGGACTATTTATACAGGAATGCCAGGAGGAATCTTGTTTACGGCAGAGGGGAAGACTATTTATCATGCAGGAGATACCGGTCTATTTGGGGATATGCAATTGATTGGCGCACGAAATAATATTGATGTTGCCTTTTTACCTATCGGTGATAATTTTACAATGGGACCTGAAGATGCTGCTTATGCGACAAAACTTTTAAAAACGCGTGTAGTAGTACCAATTCATTACAATACTTTTCCGGTCATTCAACAAGACCCAATGCATTTTAAAGAATTAGTAACTACTTCCGAAGTTCAAATTCTAAATGCTGGTGGGATTGTAGAACTGTAGCTTGCAAAGAATGTTAGATAAATGTGGTACAATAAACGTACAACAATCGTTTAGATATGTAGGCAAAACAATATTCGGAGATGGCTCCCTCGACTGACATGAGAATGCTTGTCGTTAGCGGCACGCCAGTACGAGGCGGAAGCTCATGCACTTTTAGGTCATGGGTTTACAGCTAAGTACCACTAACGAAGAATGCGAGCGTTTGTCAACAGTCTGGAACGAATAACAATCGTTTGGATGTGACTACATGACAACAAAACATGAGCAAATATTAGCATATATAGAAAAGCTCCCCGTTGGAGATAAAATATCTGTTAGACAAATTGCTAAAGATCTAACTGTAAGTGAAGGAACAGCATACCGTGCGATAAAAGAAGCAGAAGCAAGAAGACTTGTTAGTACAATTGAACGTGTCGGAACAATCCGAATTGAATTAAAGAAAAAAGAGCATTTTGAACGTTTAACATTTGCAGAAGTAGTCAATATAGTAGATGGACAAGTTTTAGGTGGAAAAGCGGGACTATATAAAACACTAAACAAATTTGTTATTGGTGCTATGCAGGTGGAAGATATGATGCGTTATGTCGAACCTAGCAATTTACTGATTGTTGGAAATCGACTCCAAGTACATGAACATGGTTTGCATGCTGGAGCAGCAGTACTTGTAACGGGTGGCTTTGATGTATCCGAGAAAATAAAAAAATTGGCAGATGTTTTAGAGTTACCTGTAATTTCAACAAGCTATGATACGTTTACAGTTGCCACGATGATTAATCGTGCAATAGACGATCAACTCATAAAAAAAGACGTTTTGCTTATTGAAGATATATATATTCCTTTAAAAGATACGTCGTTTCTTCAGACAAATGATTTCGTAAAGCGCTATCGGGAATTGAACCAATTAACGACTCACGGTGGGTTTCCAGTAGTAGATACATCCAATAAATTAGTTGGTATCGTAACAGCGAGAGATGTTATTGGTAAAGAGAGTCATGAACTTGTGGAGAAAGTGATGACGAAAAATCCTATTGCTATAACTTTGAAAACAAGTGTTGCTTCTGCAAGTCATAGAATGATTTGGGAAGGGATCGACTTGTTACCTGTAGTGAAAGACAACAATATATTAGAAGGTGTAATTAGTAGACAAGATGTACTAAAAGCATTGCAAGCTGCCTCCAGACAACCGCAAAACGGAGAGACAATCGATGATATAGTAAAACAGCAAATAAAGCTAATTTCTATGGAGGAATTCATTTTTGAGTTTGTCGTTACACCTCAAATGACAGATCATTACGGGAATATGTCTTATGGAGCCTTTTCTATTCTTTTGACTGAAACTGGATCTCAAACGCTGAAAATTCGTAAACGTGGAGAAAGCGTAGTTGAAAATATGACTATCTATTATACGAAGCCAATACAATTAGAAAGTATTCTTCGTGTAGGAGTCAAAGTGTTAGAGATGAGTCGTAAAGTTGCAAAAATGGATTTAGAGGTATTTAATGACAAGCAGCTAGTGGGGAAAGCAATGATAACGTACCAACTTTTAGAACGTTAATAAAAATGATGCAGCACTTGAGCTGCATCATTTGTTTAAACTTAGTTCTTCCTCGACAAATTGTCCGTAATGCTTGAATACTTTATAATTGTAATACATAAAATAACCGCCAAGTAGGATAAACAAAGCAGAAATTACATAAGTAACGGACGAAGGGAAGACAATTAAAAAGTTCAAACCAAAAAATAACAAAAATGCACCTAAACAAACAGAAGCCTTCGCTGAAAACCATTTTTTTCGAATAGGTAGTGTAGTGCGAAACTGTTTTGTTTTAAAGTAAAAATACCACACAAAAGAAACAACAATAGCTAGTATAAATATTCCATTAAGAATCATAATGAACCTCCAATAAAAAAATAAGCTTCCATCATTGTAAAGGGTAATTTGTGAAAATGCGAATAGTAAACTTGATTAAGTGGAGGAAATGAAATGAAAAGACAAATCATTGACACAATCGAAGGATATAATAAAATAATAATTCATCGACATGTAAGACCTGATCCAGATGCATATGGATCCCAGATTGGGTTGAAAGAGTTAATTTCGTTTAATTATCCACAAAAAAAAGTATTAGCAACAGGATATCATGAAAATACACTAGATTTCTTAGCTTATCCTGATACTGTTACTGACGATGATTTTAAAGATGCTCTAATTATTATTACAGATACAGCAAATACAGAAAGAATAGATGATGAGAGATACAAACTCGGTAAAACACTCATTAAAATAGATCATCATCCAAATGATGATGCATATGGAGACCTTTTATGGGTGGATACTAACTCAAGCTCTACAAGTGAAATGATTTGTGAATTATTTGATGAAGCGAAGGAATATAAAGGTTGGAAAATGAACGCAAGTATTGCAAGATTACTGTTTGCTGGAATCGTTGGAGACACTGGTAGATTTATGTTTCAAAGTACAACTTTGCAAACAATGACTTATGCCGGAGAGCTTCTTTCTTATGGATTTGATCGTACGGAACTTTTTAATGGAATGTATGAAGTAGATAGAAACTTACTCCATTTAAAAGGATATGTATATGAAAACTTTAACATGGATGAAAATGGAGTAGGATTTGTTAAATTGACATCTGAGATTTTAAAGAAATATAATGTTGCTGAATCTGAGGCTTCTTTATTAGTAGGCTCTCTTGCAGATGTCAAAGGAATGAAATGTTGGGTATTCTTTATTGAAGATACAAAAGAAATCAGAGTACGTCTTCGTTCAAAAGGTCCGATTATAAATGTAATAGCAAAAAAATATGGTGGCGGAGGACATCCGCTTGCTTCAGGAGCTTCTGTAAAAACATGGGAGGAAGCAGATCTTGTAATCGAAGATTTGAAAAAGTTGTAAATTGAGGTGACGTATATGGAAACAGTATATCCACAAATTGTAACCTCGGCGGATATGCTGAAAAGTACAATTCAATTGGAACAACTCATCCAAAAATTGAAAATGAATAAAGCAAAGGCGGCCGCCATTACAAACAGCAGATTGTATGGGTTGTTGCCTTTTTGGCATGAATTAAGAAAACATCAAATTCACCCGGTTATTGGACTCTCGGTTAATTTAAGACTAGAGTCTCAACTATGCTCTATTATTATTTATTCTAAAAATAATAAAGGATATGAAAACCTTTTAAAAATATCGAGTAGCTTGGAAACAAGAGAACTTTCTGAACTTCCTAAAAAGTGGATCCAAGCATATAAAAATGGATTGATCGTTGTCTATAAATGTGAAAATTCCTTTACTGAAGATGCGGTGGTCGAATTAGTTGAAATATTTGGTGAGACCAATTTATATGCAGGAATAGAACGTCCAAATGGGAAAAAATTAGAATTAGAGAAAAAGATTATACCTGTTGTGGAAAGTCTTTCAATTTCCATTACTGCATATCATATGAGTCGATACCTAGAGAAAGAGGATGCTTTTGCTTTTGAGGTATTAAATGCAATGGATCAATCGGTCAAAATGTCTGATCATAATCGTCTAAAACCTTCCGACGATTCATTCCATGTACTAAGTAGAGAAGAATGGTTCGATTGGTTTTCAGATGTTCCAGAGTGGCTAGAAAACACAGAAAAAATGTTAGAAAGTTGTCAGGTTTCTTTTGAACAGCCATCGCAATATATGCCTAAGTATCATCTACCCCAATCTGTTTTAGCAAAGGATTATTTACGTGCACTTTGTGAAGAAGGATTAAAAAATCGGGTGAAAAGTATCACATCTCAGTATATGGAACGTTTAAATTACGAGCTTCAAATCATCGGTCAGATGAATTATGAAGATTACTTTTTAATTGTGCAAGATTTTATGAAATTTGCGAAACAGGCAGGAATCTTAACAGGACCAGGTCGAGGATCTTCGGCAAGTTCACTCGTTGCATATTCACTCTACATAACTGACGTGGACCCACTTAAATATGGTCTCTTATTTGAACGTTTTTTAAATCCAGAACGTATTACTTTGCCGGATATTGATATTGATTTTGCGGATTCCAAGCGAATGGAAGTAATACAATATGTAGCTGAAAAGTATGGCAAACAATATGTATCACAAATTATTACGTTTGGGACTTTGTCAGCAAAAGCGGTTGCCCGTGAAGTGGCAAGAGTTTTTGGTTTTGAATCATCCACACTCGAGGCAATCTCTAATTTTATTCCATCAAAATTGGGCATTTCACTAAAAGAAGCATATGAACAATCACAAAAATTAAGAGAATTTATCGAAACGGAAGAATTACGTAAGAAATGGTTTCAGGTAGCACTTGCATTAGAAGGATTACCAAGAAACGCTTCCACGCATGCTGCAGGTATCATTCTTTCACCTGTTCCTCTTGTGGATGTAGTACCTATTCAAATGGGACATGATGATATATTTTTAACTCAATGGCCAATGAAAGAAATTGAACAGATTGGCTTGTTAAAAATGGATTTTTTAGGTTTAAGAAATTTAACGATCATCGAGCGTATTTTAAATCTAATCAACTATAAAAAAGATTCTAAAGTGACGTTAGATGCTATTCCTTTAGATGAGGCGCGTACCTTCCAGCTGTTACAAGGAGGAGATACAACAGGTGTATTTCAACTAGAATCTGAAGGAATGCGAAATGCACTAAAACAAATTAAACCGACAAAGTTTGAGGACATTGTAGCTGTAAATGCTTTGTACAGACCAGGACCAATGGAAAGTATCCCCTTATATGCAAAAAGAAAATTAGGACTGCAAGCTGTTACTTATGAACACCCAGTATTAGAACCTATTTTGAAAGAAACATATGGTATCATCGTCTATCAAGAGCAAATCATGCAAATCACTTCACAAATGGCTGGTTTTACTTTTGGGGAAGCTGACTTACTTAGAAGAGCAGTAAGTAAAAAAAATCGAGAAGTACTTCAAAAAGAAAGAATTCATTTTGTTCAAAAAGCAAAACTACTTGGGCATACAGAGGAGGCAGCGTCTTCTGTATATGCATTAATCGTTCGTTTTGCGGATTATGGATTTCCTAAAAGTCATGCTGTAGCATATAGTATTATTTCGTATCAGATGGCTTTTTTAAAAGCAAACTTTCCTGTCGAGTTTTACTGTGCATTATTAAGCACCACAATGGGCAATCAAGAAAAAATAAATAAGCTTGTAATTGAGATGAAACAAAAAGGTATTACCGTTCTACCTCCATCCATTTATAGAAGCCAACCTTTTTTTTCTGTAGAGAATGGAGCAGTAAGATTCGGCTTACATGCGATTAAAGGAGTTTCTCATTCTTTTACACAAAAATTACTACAGCAAAGGGAAAATAAATCTACAAAATGGAATGATATTTTTGATTTTGCATCTGATTTAACAGCTATCCACTTTAATCGAAAGAATATTGAACCACTTATTAAAGCTGGTGCCATGGATGAGTTTAAGGAAGAAAGGTCCACTTTACTAGCAACTTTAGATCCTGCAGTAAAATACGCAGAGCTTGTAAGTCCCACAGAAGAAAACGATTTGTTTGGTGGGGACACTTTTCATTTTGGAAAATCAAAATATATAAAATCTGAACCATTACCTTTAATGAATAAGCTTCAATTTGAAAAAGAAGTGCTAGGACAATATTTTTCAGAACATCCAACAGTTTCTGTGAAAAAAAATATTCAAGAAAGAATTAATAGCATATGGGATGTCCAACAGTCCCAAAAAGAATGGAAAGTAAAAATAGTTGGTCTCGTTCAAGAAATAAAAAGAATTCGAACGAAAAAAGGAGAGTCCATGGCATTTGTGAATGTACAAGATGAAACTGGGAGTATTTCCGTAACATTATTTCCAGAAGAATATGCAAAGTTCAATTTGTTATTAGAAGAGCATTCGATCATTACGATAGAAGGAAAATTTGAACGTCGCAATGGAAGAACTCAAATAATAACCAAATTAATATCAAATGACTTTGGGATTCGCTCTAATAACTAAGGATTGTTCAGCTTAGTATATACATTTTAGTACAGTACAGATTATAGACTCATAAAAGAGTTTTGATATGCATTTTTTTTTGCAGGAGTCTCGCATATACGTTTTTGTACAGTTTTTTCTTTACGTTTTGACAATTATTTTGTATGCTATTAACTATCAGTGGTCAGACCACTTTGTAATTAATGGAAGAGTGAGGATGTATGAATCCCAAAAATAATTCAAGCAAAAGGTTTTTAGAGATTGTTAAACAACTGAGAGAGCTCATTAAGGAAGAAAATGTAGCTGTTGGAGGTAAACTGCCCTCTGAAAGAGAACTGGCAGAACGAATGCAAGTTGGCCGGTCAACTGTGAGAGAAGCACTCAGAAGTTTAGAATTACTTGGATTAATTGAAACTAGAAGAGGGGAAGGAACATTTCTTTCCGATTTTCGTAAACATCAATTAGTAGAGTTATTATCTACTTTTGTCTTACAAGAATCTAAATCAAAAGAAGATGTAAACAAAACAAGAGAAACATTAGAAAAAGAAGCAATTCGAACAATATGTACCTCAGAAAACTTATCAGGACAATATATTTGGGATGCGTTCCTAAATAAATTGCAGAATGAAGAAGTAATTCGTGAGGACATCATTCGGGAAATTATTATAACTTCTAATAATCGCCTTGCATTGAAAATATGGTTTTTGTTAAAACAGTTTGCTGGGGAACCTTATAGAAACCCAATGGGAATAGAAGAAAAAGACACTTGGAGAGAATTACTAAGTGGCTTAAAAAATAGAGACGAACAACTTGTAATAACTCAATACAATAAATGGCTTTTGTTAATTCAGTAAGGAAATATTCATTTCCGATGCAATAATTTTTAGTAAAAGGCACCTTGCACTTTTCTAATGAACAGGGGAGATATGTAAATGGTACGAGGTATTTTTAGAAAAAATCATAAAAAGAAATATGTAGCAATTCCTGCGGACAAAGCCAAAAACGATGTGCCGGAAGGAATTATGATGAAATGTCCTGAATGTAGAAAAAACGTATTTACAAAGGACTTAATGAAAAACTTAAAAGTATGCCCATCATGTGATCACCATATGAAAATGACGGCATTTGAACGAATAGAAATATTTCTAGATGAGAATTCATTTGTTTCTATGGATGATCATCTTCAGACTGTTAACCCATTAAACTTTCCAAGTTACACTGAAAAAGTAAATTCAGATGTGAAAAAGACTGGTATAAATGAGGCAGTATTAACTGGGGTTGGATCATTAGAAGGACAAAAAGTAGTGGTAGCTGTTATGGATTCACATTTTAGAATGGGTTCCATGGGCTCTGTAGTTGGGGAAAAGATTACTAGAGCGATAGAAAAAGCAACTGAGCTTCAAGTGCCTTTCATTATATTCACGGCAAGTGGTGGAGCGAGAATGCAGGAAGGGGTATTATCCCTTATGCAAATGGCAAAAACATCTGTTGCATTAAAAAGACATAGCGACAAAGGGCAATTATATATGTCTATATTAACTCATCCAACAACTGGTGGGGTCTCTGCTAGCTTTGCTTCAGTTGGGGATATAAATTTAGCAGAGCCGAAGGCGTTAATTGGCTTTGCTGGTCGAAGAGTTATTGAACAAACAGTTCGAGAAAAACTTCCTGAAGATTTTCAAACGGCAGAGTTTTTATTGGATCATGGTCAATTAGATGCTGTAGTCCACCGAAAAGATATGCGTGAAACAGTTTCACTTCTTGTAAAAATGCATGGCAGTAAGGAGGTCACAGCATGGTAAAAACATTACCTTTTGAAGAACCGATTGTACAATTGAAAAAGAAAATTGATGAATTAAGAGAATATACTTCGAATGCAGAAGTAGATTTAACTGCTGAAATAGAAAAGTTAGAAGAACGATTAAAAAAGCTAGAACAAGATATTTATGATAATATGCAGCCGTGGGATCGTGTCCAAGTTGCACGTCATCCAAATCGTCCTACATCAAGAGATTATATTCAATTATTATTTACTGATTTCATTGAACTGCATGGCGACCGTTTATACGGAGATGATGCAGCAATTATTGGTGGAATTGCGTTTTTAGAAGGAAACCCTGTCACGGTAATTGGACATCAAAGAGGTATAGATACAAAAGAGAATATTAAGCGTAATTTTGGAATGCCTCACCCTGAGGGATACAGAAAAGCACTACGTTTAATGAAACAAGCAGAAAAGTTTAATCGTCCTATTATTTGTTTTATCGATACAAAGGGTGCATATCCAGGAAAAGCCGCAGAAGAACGTGGACAAAGTGAAGCAATTGCTAGAAACTTGGTAGAGATGGCAGGCTTAAAAGTGCCAGTAATTAGTGTAGTTATTGGGGAAGGTGGAAGTGGGGGAGCCCTTGGATTAGGTGTTACTAATCGAATCCAAATGCTCGAAAACTCTACTTATTCGGTTATCTCACCTGAAGGAGCTGCTTCTATTCTTTGGAAAGATTCATCCCTTGCAAAACAAGCGGCAGAAGCTATGAAAATTACAGCACCTGACCTAAAAGAAATGCATATTATTGATACAGTTATAAAAGAAGTACATGGTGGAGCACATAGAAATCCTGAAGCACAAGCTACTTATATGAAAGAGGCTCTTATTAATTCACTAAAAGAGCTAAGTAAACTATCAGCAGAAGAATTAATAGAAGACCGTTATAATAAGTTTAGTAATATCGGGGTTTTTAGTGAGTAAGTTTGTTTAGATGAGTCAGTTTGATGATAAAAAGTTTCATAAATGTCAAATTTACCGAAAATGTAAGATTTTTTATTCGTTTTTCTTGCTTATTTTGAAGGTTTTTTGATATTATCTCAGAACACTCCTTGATGAATCGAAGGGGAAAAAATAGGTCTTCTCCTGTGGCGACGCCTTCATTAACTCGTGTTAGCCAAGGAGGCACGATTGTTCGTCCGTAGAAAGTGAGTGCCTTTTTCCGCCCTCGATTTTTCTTACTATTTTTATAAAAAAAACGACTGTAGTCAAGCTCATTTTTATTGAGTATGTCAACAGTCTGAAATGCGTCTGTTCAGACGCATTTTTTTTTGAAAGATTTCGTGTTAAGCTTGTGTTATTAAATACATAGGGTGGAGGAGAAATTTTTGAAGCGTATAGGCGTTTTAACAAGTGGTGGCGATGCTCCTGGAATGAATGCAGCAATTCGGGCTGTAGTAAGAAAAGCAATCTATGAAGGTTTGGAAGTAGTAGGCATATTTCATGGCTACCAAGGGCTTATTGAGGGGCATATGGAATTACTTACCCTTGGATCAGTAGGCGATATTATTCAAAGGGGTGGAACAAAGCTTTTCTCCGCACGTTCCCTTGAGTTTCGAACGGAAGAAGGGCAACTCAAAGCAGTTGAACAATTAAAAGCAAATGGAATTGATGGTTTAGTTGTTATTGGAGGGGACGGTTCTTATCGTGGCTCCATGACTCTAACGAAAAATGGTTTTCCTTGTGTTGGTATCCCAGGGACAATAGATAATGATATTCCAGGTACAGATTATACACTTGGGTTTGATACTGCATTAAATACGGTGATTGAATGTATAGACAAAATTAGAGATACCGCGACTTCTCATGATCGCACATTTATTATTGAAGTAATGGGAAGAGATGCTGGTGATTTAGCGTTATGGGCAGGTCTTGCAGGAGGAGCAGAAACGATTATTATTCCAGAAGTAGAATTTAATATAGAGGAAATAGTCGAAAAGTTAAAGAGTGGTACAGCGCGTGGTAAAAAGCATAGTATCATTATCGTTGCAGAAGGAGTTATGAGTGGTTCAGAATTTGCTTCTCAACTAATGAAACATGCTAATATTGATACTAGAGTTTCTGTATTAGGACATATCCAAAGAGGTGGATCGCCAACGGGGCGTGATAGAGTTCTAGCAAGTTTATTCGGTGCAAGAGCAGTCGAAGTATTACTTGCTGGACATGGAGGACGTGCTGTTGGCATACAGAATCATCAAGTGGTAGACTATGATATGAATGAAGCATTTGAAAAGAGCGAAGTTTTTGATTCATTAATGTATCAATTATCAAAAGAGTTATCCATTTAAAAGAATGGAAATAACTTTTATATTGAAAGGACTTGACTATGAGAAAAACTAAAATAGTATGTACAATTGGACCCGCAAGTGAATCGGAGGAAATGCTACAAAAGCTAATTGAAGCTGGCATGAATGTTGCTCGGTTAAACTTTTCACACGGAAGTCACGAAGAACACGCAGCAAGAATTCAAAAAATAAGAGAAGTATCAAATAAGGCAGGGAAAATTGTAGGAATACTATTAGATACAAAAGGCCCTGAAATTCGCACACATAAAATGGAAAACGATGCGATAGAGTTAGAATCTGGACAAACAATTGAAATCTCCATGACCGAAGTATTAGGAAATAGCAGCCGTTTTTCCATTACGTATGAGAAATTAATCGAGGACGTGCAGGTAGGTTCTATAATATTACTGGATGATGGATTAATTGAATTAATCGTTACTAAAATTAACACGAACGAAGGAGTTATAACAACGTTTGTCCAAAATGCAGGGACTTTAAAAAACAATAAAGGTGTTAACGTTCCCGGAGTATCTGTGCAGTTACCTGGTATAACGGAAAAAGATTCAAAAGATATTTTATTTGGTATTGAGCAAGGTGTAGACTTCATCGCAGCATCATTTGTTCGACGTGCAAAAGATGTTCTGGAAATTAGAGAGTTGCTTGAAAAGAATAATGGATCGCATATTCAAATTATTCCTAAAATAGAAAACCAAGAAGGCGTAGATAATATTGATGAGATTATCCAAGTATCGGATGGTCTTATGGTGGCAAGGGGAGATCTTGGAGTAGAGATACCAGCGGAAGAAGTTCCGTTAGTTCAAAAAAGTCTAATCCAAAAATGTAATGATGCAGGTAAACCGGTTATTACTGCTACCCAAATGCTAGATTCAATGCAGCGTAACCCAAGACCTACACGTGCTGAAGCAAGTGATGTAGCGAATGCGATATTAGATGGCACAGATGCAATTATGTTATCTGGTGAAACTGCTGCTGGTTTATATCCTGTTGAAGCAGTACAAACAATGGACAAGATCGCAAAAAGAACAGAGAATGCGATAGATTATAGATCCATTGTTACGAAATTAAGTAAAGCTCGTGAAGTAAACTTAACAGATGCAATTGGCCAAGCAGTAGCGCATACTGCGATAAATTTAAAAGTTAAAGCGGTAATTGCACCAACTGAAAGTGGACATACTGCTAAAATGATTTCTAAATTTAGACCCGGTGTTCCTATCATTGCAGTTACTTCTTCTAGTGTTCCTTCTAGAAAGTTAACACTTGTTTGGGGAGTGTACCCAATTGTCGGCAAGAAAGCCCATTCGACGGATGAGGTTTTAGAAGTTGCAGTTGAAGAAAGTATTCTTCATCATTATGTAACACATGGGGACTTAGTAGTTATTACAGCAGGTGTACCAGTTGGAGAAGCAGGTACAACTAACTTGATGAAAGTTCATGTCATTGGTGATATGGTTGCTAAAGGACAAGGTATTGGAAAGCTGACCACTTTTGGAAAAGCAGTTGTTGTTAATAATGCACGAGAACTTCTTGGTAAGGACACCTCTGATAGTATCATTGTTACACTTGGTACGGATCGTGAAATGATTCCTGCTATAGAAAAATGTAAAGGACTTATTACAGAAGAAGGTGGATTAACTAGCCATGCTGCTGTAGTTGGACTTAGTTTAGGTATACCCGTAATTGTAGGTGTTAACAATGCAACAACTTTAATTAAAAACGGACAAGAACTTACTATTGATGCTGAAAGTGGTGTAATTTACCACGGCAAGGCAAGTATCATTTAACAAAAAGGTATCCTTATTTAAAATTGCCTCACCATAATCGGTGAGGCAATTACCATATATGGAGGGTAAGTATATGAAATGGATTATAAGTTTATTTATTGTTGTTCCGGTAATTGAATTATATATTTTACTTTTGTCAGGTAAAACAATCGGAATAGGGCCCACGTTTCTTTTAATATTAGCATCAGGAATAATTGGTGCTTATTTAGTAAAAAGACAGGGACTTAAGGCGTTTAGAGAAGTTTCAGAGAGTATTAAAAATCACCAAGCACCTGGAGAAGCAGCTATCAATGGGATATGTGTTTTTATTGGTTCTGTATTTGTCATTTTTCCAGGTTTTTTATCAGATATTATAGGTCTACTACTTTTGTTTGGTCCTACACGAAATCTATTTAAGCCATTTATTTACAAATGGATTCGTAAGAAAATGAAAAAAGGTCAAGTAATTGTTATGAAGTCTTTGTGAAGTCTATCCATCTGTTTGCGATTAAATAAATGAATGGACTAAATAGTATTCCTATAACTCCAAATATTAAAATGGCTGCCGCGCTTAAAAAGAATACGTGGACAGCCTTTATGTGCATAGAGGAGGACCATAACATGGATTCCACAATATGCCTAGTCAACTGAACAAACACATATAAAAGTAAGATAATGATTCCTACTGTATGCTGATTTAATAAGAAAAAGTAAATACTTAGTGGAACCAAAATGAGGCCAGTCCCTAAAAAAGGAATGCTATCTACTAGAGAAACTAAAAAGGCATATTTAAAAGGTTGGGGAAGACCTAATACAGTGAAACCAAGAGCAAGAAGAATAAAAGTTAAGAAAAAAAGTTTAAATTCAACCGTGATAAATTTATTTATAACTCCTGAAGATTTCTTTAATGCTCTTTCCCAAAAAAACCTCGTTTTTTTCGGAAAGTATACTAAAAACCAAAATCGGTTTTTTAATGATTCATGTAAGGATAAAAACAATCCCATACTAAAAAGAAAAAGTTCAAAAAAATAGGAAGGTAAGTGAGTAATATAAATAAGTAAATCATTCATTAACTTATTTACAATAGTTTGAAATTCCTCTTCGAACAATGAAAATATCGGAAGTCTTTTTAATTCGACTACTGGCAATTTTACAACATGATTATGGATAAGCGGGATTAGATCAATAAGAGTTTGAATGATAAAGAATATTAATAAAAGAAGTCCAGTTAAAATAAGAATTTCTGTAAATAAAACGCTTAAAAATATTGGGAATTTAAACTTTTTATAAAAGAAATTAGTAATAGGATGTAAAAAATAACCACATAACATTGCTAGTGCTAATGGGTAAGCTATAAATAATATTAGTATAATAATTCCAATCGGTATCCATTGCGATATAATTTCTTTCTTATTTATTTGCAAAGCAATCATTTTCACCCAATCTTTTCAACTATTTGGAAGATAAAACAGTATTTTTTAAAAAACTTTAAGCGTTTTCATTCACAAATTCGTTCAAATTGATTATAATAAGTTTGTAAGCAATGATAGGTACATATCATAAACAGAAGTATATTTTTCACATATTTTTTATGTTTAAATATTCATTCTGAACAAGAGGGAGAGATTTAAATGACAGCAACTCGTGGTTTAGAAGGAGTTGTAGCAACGCAGTCTGCCATCAGTTCTATTATTGATGACACACTTACATATGTTGGCTATGATATTGATGATTTGGCAGTTAATGCAAGCTTTGAAGAGGTAGTATTCTTATTATGGAATAAACGCCTTCCAAAAGCTGATGAATTAGAAACATTAAAACAACAACTTGCCGATAATATGGCAGTTCCTCAAGAAGTACTTAACCATTTTAAAACCTATCCAATTTCAAAAGTCCACCCTATGACTGCGCTAAGAACTGCTGTTTCTATGCTAGCATTATATGATGATGCTGCAGAAGATATGTCAGATGAGGCAAACTATCTAAAAGCAATTAAACTCCAAGCAAAGCTTTCAACCCTAGTGACAGCGTTCTCTAGAGTTCGTAAAGGACTTGATCCAGTTGCTCCAAAAACAGACCTAGGCTATGCTGCTAACTTTTTGTACATGCTAACTGGAGAGCTACCAGAAGCAATTGAAATCGAAGCATTCAATAAAGCTTTAGTACTTCACGCGGATCATGAACTTAATGCATCTACATTTACTGCTCGTGTTTGTGTTGCAACACTTTCAGATATGTATTCAGGTGTAGTTGCCGCTATTGGTGCTTTAAAAGGCCCATTACATGGTGGGGCGAACGAACAAGTAATGAAAATGTTAACTGAAATCGGCTCTGTTGATAATGTAGAAGCATTTATTAATGCAAAACTAGAAAACAAAGAAAAAATCATGGGCTTCGGTCATCGTGTTTATAGAAAAGGTGATCCACGTGCAAAACATTTACGTGAGATGTCTAAAAAGTTAACTGCTCTTCGTGGAGAATCTAAATGGTATGATATGTCTGTGAAAATTGAAGAAATCGTTACTGGTCAAAAGAATTTACCGCCAAACGTAGACTTCTATTCAGCGTCTGTGTATCATTCTCTAAACATTGATCATGATTTATTTACACCTATTTTTGCAGTATCTCGTGTATCTGGTTGGACAGCTCATATTTTAGAGCAATACTCAGATAACCGTTTAATTCGTCCACGTGCAGATTATATTGGACCTGGTATGCAAAAATATATTCCTGTTGAAGAAAGATAATAAGGATTTATAATAGATTAGGGCTGAAGCACCAATGTGTTTACGGCCCTATGATTATGATAGTAGGAGGAAATAAAAAATGACAAACAATAAAATTACAGTAGAAAACGGTGTACTTAATGTACCTAACACGGCTATAATTCCTTTCATTGAAGGCGACGGAACAGGTCCTGATATTTGGGCTGCAGCATCACGCGTTTTGGAAGCAGCTGTTGAAAAAGCATACAACGGCGAGAAAAAAATTGAGTGGAAAGAAGTTCTTGCGGGTCAAAAAGCATTCGATCAAACTGGCGAATGGTTACCTCAAGAAACTCTAGATGTAATTCAAGAATACTTAATCGCTATTAAAGGACCACTTACTACACCAATCGGTGGTGGTATTCGTTCATTAAACGTTGCATTACGCCAAGAACTTGACCTATATACTTGCCTTCGTCCAGTTCGTTATTTCACTGGAGTACCTTCTCCTGTTAAACGTCCTGAAGATACAGATATGGTTATCTTCCGTGAAAACACAGAAGACATTTATGCTGGTATCGAGTATGCAAAAGGTACTGATAACGCTAAAAAACTAATTGAATTTTTACAAACTGAATTTGGCGTTAAAAATATTCGCTTCCCAGAAACTTCTGGTATTGGTATCAAGCCGATATCTGAAGAAGGTACGAAACGCTTAGTACGTGCAGCTCTTAACTATATTATTAAAGAAGGCCGTACTTCATTGACTTTAGTTCATAAAGGAAATATTATGAAGTTCACTGAAGGAGCTTTCAAAACTTGGGGTTATGAAGTTGCTGAACAAGAGTTTGGTGATAAAGTATTTACTTGGAACCAATATGATAAAATTAAAAAAGAACAAGGTACAGAAGCAGCTGATAAAGCACAATCTGATGCAATTGCAGCTGGTAAGATTTTAGTGAAAGATTCAATTGCAGACATCTTCTTACAACAAATCTTAACTCGTCCAAAAGAGTTCGATGTAGTTGCTACTATGAACTTAAATGGAGATTATATTTCTGATGCTTTGGCTGCTCAAGTTGGTGGTATTGGTATTGCTCCAGGAGCAAATATTAACTACGTAACTGGACACGCTATTTTCGAAGCTACTCATGGAACAGCTCCAAAGTATGCTGGCTTAGATAAAGTAAACCCATCTTCAGTAATCCTTTCAGGTGTTTTAATGCTTGAGCATCTTGGTTGGAACGAAGCTGCAAAACTAATCATGGATTCTATGGAAAAATCAATTGCTTCTAAAGTTGTTACTTATGACTTTGCTCGTCTAATGGATGGAGCTACAGAAGTGAAATGTTCTGAGTTTGCGGATGAACTAATTAAAAATATGTAAAAATTTCTACTAAAGCCCTTCAACTGTATTTACGGTTGAGAGTTGGTAAATGTAGGTATATAATAAAAACCATTTAATCACCACTCTACCTAGAGTGGTGATTAAATGTAAATAAGACTGTTTTTATGAGAGTGTTTTACTTTTTTTACATTTGAATAAGAGGAGAGTTTCAAAATGACAATGAAACGTAAAAAAATCTCAGTAATCGGTGGCGGATTTACAGGTGCTACAACTGCATTTCTACTTGCGCAAAAAGAACTTGGAGATGTTGTTCTAGTCGACATTCCCCAAGCTGAAAATCCAACTAAAGGTAAAGCATTAGATATGGCTGAAGCTGGTCCAGTTCAAGGTTTTGATGCGAACATAATTGGTACTTCAAGCTATGAAGATACAAAAGACTCAGATCTAATAATTATTACTGCTGGTATTGCACGTAAACCAGGTATGAGCCGTGACGATTTAGTTCAAACAAACCAAAAAGTGATGAAAGCTGTAACTTCAGAGGTCGTTAAAAATTCTCCTAACACAACAATTCTTGTCCTAACTAACCCAGTTGATGCCATGACTTATACAGTTTATAAAGAATCGGGTTTACCAAAAGAACGTGTAATCGGCCAATCAGGTGTTCTTGATACTGCTCGTTTCCGTACGTTCGTAGCAAAAGAACTAAATTTATCTGTAAAGGATGTAACTGGTTTTGTTCTTGGTGGACATGGCGATGACATGGTTCCTTTAGTAAGATACTCTTACGCTGGAGGTATTCCATTAGAAACACTAATCGACCCAGCACGTTTAGATGAAATCGTTGACCGCACTCGTAAAGGTGGAGCTGAAATAGTTAATCTACTTGGTAATGGCTCTGCTTATTATGCACCAGCCGCGTCATTAGTGGAAATGGCTGAAGCTATTCTTAAAGACCAAAAACGAGTTTTACCATCAATCGCTTACCTGGAAGGCGAATATGGTATGGAAGGTATTTATCTAGGTGTACCAACGGTATTAGGTGCAGGTGGTATCGAAAAAATCATTGAATTAGATTTAACAGAAGAAGAAAAAGCGCTATTGAACAAATCTGCTGATTCAGTTAAAGCAGTAATGAACGTTTTAGCATAATGTAAATAAAATAACTAGTAGGTTAAAACTGCTTAGTTCAATTCCGACTGTAGGCAAACTCGAAAAAACGAGTTGTCTACAGTCTTTTTTAGAAAGTACATAAGTTTTTATACCAGGAACAGATTGATTTCCGCTGCAGGCGGACGCTTTCCAGGGGGCAAGCATCAAGCCGCTTCCTTCGCTGCGCTCCGTCCAGGTCTTGATTTGCTTGCTAATCCCCTAGGAGTCGCCGCCTTCCGCTCCAATCAACAGTGCAAATAAAAAGAATGTGCTTCTTCGATATAGGGAAATGTTATATTCCTTTGTTATCAATGGGCAAGTAAACTGATAAAAAATAGGTAGTATCCATGGATAAAGAAGCGGAGACGGCTTCATATGCCATGCCCGCGAAAAGCGCCCGCCAAAGCGGAAATCAGCGGTATTTCAAAGGTGAAGAAATTATAATTCCTCTGAGAATATTGTAGCCAATGTTTCGTCCAAAGCACTATGGAAATAGAGAAGCCAAGATGCACCTAAAGGGCGCTTGCGCTTTTCTTATAGTTATTGTTAAGATATAAGTAGTCTACTGATTGGAGGATGAAATATTGTTATTAGGGAAAACACGCAAAATGGGTAGAAAGATTGAAGAACTCTCAATTGGCGAAAAATTAACCATTACTGAGAAAATGGAAGACAAAGACTTACTTCTATACTTAGGGTTAACGAATGATAACAATCCATTATATATTCAGCATGATTATGCATCCAAAACAGTTTATGAAAAACCAATTGTTCCACCAATTATGTTATCTGGGGTTATTACATCAGCCATTTCAAAATATTTACCTGGTCCTGGGTCCCATATAACTAAACAAATAATTACTTTTCCAACTCCAACATATCATTATTCAGTAATTGAGTTCACTTTTGTCGTAAAAGAAATACACATAAATGTAAATTCAGTGATAATAAACATAATCGCTCAAAATGAAGATGATCAAATAGTTGTAGAAGGAACTTTCCATGTTTCACCACCACTTCTTGAAGATTAATGATTGGCAGATGTGAAACTGTTTTTAGTCGATTGATTTGGAATGGGGGTTTCAAATCAAATTGGAGGCCAAAAAATGAAAAGAGTCTTAGTAGTAGACGATGAGAGTTCAATTGTAACGTTATTAAAATATAATCTAGAAGAAGCCGGATTTGAAGTAATTACAGCAAGCGATGGACTGGAAGGTTTAAATCTTGCATTAAATAATCATCCCGATGTTATCTTGTTAGATTGGATGTTACCAAATATGGATGGTATGGAAGTATGTAAAGAGCTACGCATTAAAAAAATTCAAACACCAATTATAATGCTTACTGCCAAAGATGAAGAATTTGACAAAGTTTTGGGGCTTGAATTAGGTGCAGACGACTATATGACAAAACCATTTAGTCCACGAGAAGTAACAGCAAGAGTTAAAGCAATGATTCGTCGCTCTGGCATGTCTTCTGATTCTCAAATTCTACCTTCTAAATCTTCCGAAGAACTATATATTTTTGGACCACTGCAAGTATTTCCGGAACGTTTTGAAGTTTTATTAAACAATAATCCTATAGAATTTACTCCAAAAGAATTTGAGTTATTAGTTTATTTAATCGAAAATAAAAATAGAGTTTTGACAAGAGACCAGTTGTTAAGTGCAGTATGGAATTATGACTTTGCGGGTGATACTCGAATTGTGGATGTTCATATTAGTCACTTAAGGGACAAAATTGAAGAAAATAGTAGGAAACCAATATTTATTAAGACTATTCGTGGACTTGGTTATAAATTTGAGGAGCCAAAGAGTCCATGAAGACCTTTCAATCTCGAATTTTGCGTACTTATTCTATATTAATTGGAGTAATATTAGCTGGACTAGGCATTGTTCTTGGACAGCTTTTTCCAGTTTTTGTGGAACACTCAGTAAATAATATAATGTACTCGAAAATTGAAACAGTTTCCACCTATTTAAGTACGACTAAACTTTCAAAAGAAGAACAAAAAAATATTACTCAAATGGTATCTTCAAACTTACAAGATGATCACATTTTAAGTGTGCAACATTCAGTTTGGTTATTTTTGTTTTTTTCATTATTAGCAGCTTTTCTTTTAGCTTTAATTCTTGGAGCACGTATATTTAGAAAATATGCTCAACCAATTGATCATTTAACAGAAACTGCAATGGAGCTAGCTCGAGGAAACTATAGAATTAGAGCATTCGAAGATGATTTTTCTGGTATGTCTAAGTTAAGTAATTCCATAAATATTCTTGCCCGTAATTTGCACGACATTTCTGTCATGCGTGAAACAGAAAAAGAGCGTTTAAAAACGTTAATAGAAAATATGGGCAGTGCATTAATAATGATTGATGGAAATGGAATAGTAACGATTGTAAATCGATCCTTTTTAGAGCAATTGCAAATATCATTAGAAAATGTAGATGGTAAACTTTTTCGTAAAATAGGGTTGCCTGAAAGCATGGAAGCATTTATTGACAAGCTTTTTTTAACAGAATCTTCGAATAGGGAACAACTACAAATTAAAAGAAACCTTCATACCTATTATATGGACGCGTATGGTGCTCCTGTAATTGGAGAACATGGAAGATGGTTAGGAATAGTAGTTGTTATGCACGACATTACAGAACTAATAAAATTAGAACAAATCCGCAAAGATTTTGTTGCGAATGTTTCGCACGAATTAAAAACGCCAGTTACTTCTATAAAAGGATTTTCGGAGACTTTGCTGTTCGGAGCATATAAAAACGAAGAAACCTTGCTTTCTTTTTTAGAAATTATTCATAAAGAAAGCAATCGATTGCAAATGCTTATTAATGATTTGTTGGACTTATCAAAAGTTGAGCAAGTTGGATATGAAGTAAACTTAAACAAGGTGAAACTTAGCGATATTCTCAATCGTGGTATTGAGATGACTACCCATTTAGTGGAAGAAAAAAACATGAAATTTGATACAGAAGTTGATGAAAATCTCTTTGTTTTAGGAGATAAAAATAGACTCATTCAAATAATGATGAATTTGCTTACAAATGCAATTACCTATTCTCCGAAAAATACAACAATACATGTTAATATCTATAAAAATAAAAAGTTTGGGATTTTTCAAATTCGAGATGAAGGTATAGGGATTAGTAAATCAGAGATTAATCGGATATTTGAGCGCTTTTACCGTGTTGATCGAGCTAGAAGTAGAAATTCAGGTGGAACAGGTCTTGGACTTGCCATTGTTAAGCATCTAGTTGAAGCACATCACGGATTAATAGAAGTAGAAAGTGAAGTTGGAAAAGGTACTATATTTACTGTATCTATTCCAATTGTTAAAAGTTAACGGAGGTCAATATGAACAATCAACCCTTTATCCCAATTATTATTGGGACAGATATAAATGCATACAATATGGCGATTTCATTCCATGAGGAATATAATATAAAGCCTATATTAGTGGGGAAAGAAGAAATGTCTTTCACCAAGTGGAGTAATGTTATCGAACATGTAGAAATTCACTCTAATCTTTGGGACAAGACAGCATTTGTTTCAGTACTCTCACAAGTTGCTGAGAAGTACAAAAAAAATGATAAACAATTATTACTTGTAGGAACAAATGATTTTTATGTAAGATTAATCATTGAAAATGCAGAAGCATTAAATAAAATGTACAACTTTAACTATATGTCGGAAGAACTAATGAATAATTTACTAGTAAAAGCAAATTTTTATAAATTATGTGAAGAGCATGGAATTGACGCACCAAAGACATATTACTATTCTTGTTTAAAAAAAGAACCTTTTATAGAAGAAGTTTTGTTTCCGCTAATTATTAAACCAAGTAACGGCGTTCAATATTATAAAAATAAATTTCCAGGACAACAAAAAGTTTACCGAGTAGAAAATCACAAAGAACTAAATGATGTTATTAGTCAAGTAAATGCAAGTGGTTACACGGAGGATCTAATCATTCAAGATTATATTCCTGGGGATGACACATATATGTGGGATTCCGTTTTTTATATGAGTTCGAAAGGGAAAGCTCAGTTAAGCACTTTTGCACAAGTAGTTCTTCAAGAACATACAGTTACCGCTATTGGTAATTATACTGCTCTTATTACAAGATATAATGAAAAAATGATGTTAAAACTTCAAGGGTTCTTAGAAGCAGTAGGTTATGTAGGATTTGCAAACTTCGATTTAAAGTTTGACGAACGTGATGGCAAGTTTAAAGTTTTTGAAGTAAATATTAGACAAGGGCGTTCAAGCTATTATACGACTGCACTTGGACATAATATGGCTCGGTATTTTGTAGACGATGTAATTTATCATAAAGAAAAAGAACTCACAATGTTAAACGAACATTATTTATTTACTGTTGTTCCTAAAATTGTGCTAAAAAAGTTTGTGGATAATAAAGAAATTCAAATGGAAGTTAGACAACTTTTAAAAGAAGGTAAGTGGGGCAATCCATTGTTTTATAAAAAGGATAAGCATTTGACGCGAAAATTCTTTTTGCTAGCAAGACAGTTTAATTACTATAAAAAGTATAAAAATAATAATTGGTAAGGGAAATTTACATTATTTTCACATTCCATTTACAATCATTTGCTATATTGAAATAGACCCCTTTTCCAAATGATTTACCAAAAAAAGCTAGCACTTTGCTAGCTTTTTTATTTTTTAAATTAAATGATAAATGATTGGTTACACCGTTAAAATTAGGAGACATGAATAGTTTCGTCCAAAGCACTCTGTAATTTGTGAAGAAAAAGTGCACTTTAAGGACGCGTGCTCTTTTCATATTTTTGAAACCAAATGATTGGTTACACCGTAAAAGAGATATACATAGAAAGGGGATACGAAATGAGTACTAAAAGATTGATATCTATTATTGTTGTTTTATTCATCGGTATCATTTTATTATCTGCAGTATTTACGTCGTGGTATACAGTGGATGAATCAGAACAAGCAATTGTTATTACATTCGGGGAAGCAAGTGACCCGATTACGGAATCAGGTTTAAAATTTAAAATGCCTTGGCCAATTCAACAAGTTGAAAAACTTTCGAAAGAAACATTTAGTCTGCAATTTGGCTATAAACAATCAAAGGACGGAGAAATTACTTCTTTTGATAAAGATACAAAAATGATTACGGGAGATGACAATATTGTTCTTACGGATTTAGTTGTTCAATGGAAGATTACGAATCCAAAAGCATATTTGTTTAATTCCGAAAATCCTCAAGAGATACTACATGATGCAACATCCGCATCTATTCGTTCTGTAATTGGAAATTCAAAAATAGATGATGCATTAACATCTGGAAAAGCTCAGATAGAAGCAGATACAAGTGATTTACTTTCATCATTAATTCAAAAGTATAACATAGGAATTACAGTACTAACGGTTAAACTCCAAGATGTAGAGCTCCCAAATGCTGAAGTACGTTCTGCATTTATGGCGGTGACGGATGCAGAAGAAACGAAAAATACTAAAGTAAACCAAGCAGGAAAATATGAAAACCAAAAAATGAGTGAAGCAATTGGGGAAAAAGATGCAATTATTTCAAATGCAACTGGTTTAAAAATATCCCGTATCGAACACGCAAAAGGGGATGTAGCACTATTTGATAAGCTATATGCAGAATATCAGCATAATAAAGAGATTACAAGACAACGACTAATTATGGAGACATTAGATGCTGTCTTACCAAACGCTCATATTTATATTATGAATGATGAAAGTGGAACGATGAAATATTTACCTATCCAAGCAATGGATCAAAATAAACAATCAACACCACCTCCAGAGACAAAATCTAAACCTGAGGAAGGGAATGGTGAACAATGACGGATAATAAAAACCCTTTTTCTAACTTAGAAGCAAAGTTTAAAACAGTTGATGATAAGCCAAAAAAAGAAAAAACACCTATAGAGGTTAAGAAGTATTTTAAAACATTTATTACAATTTTTGTTAGTTTTATTTTAATTGTTATAGCCTTAGCTAATGTATATGTTGTAAAAGAAGGTGAATACAAGATTATTCGCCAATTCGGGGAAATAGTTGGAGAGAAAGACGACCCTGGAATATATATAAAAATACCATTTGTTCAAAGTGTGACGACAATACCAAAATATCAAATGAATTATAAACTTTCCGAAAAAGAAATAAATACAAAAGATAAGCGGCGCATCATTATTGACAATTATGCTGTATGGCGTGTTGTAAATCCAAAAGAAATGATTAAAAGTGCAGGTAGCTTAGTTGGTGCTAGTTCTCGTATGGAAGAGTTCATTTATTCGGTTGTCCGATCTGAGCTTGGTCAGCTTGAATATAATGATATTATCAATGATAAAAATTCATCGAGAGGTAGTTTGAATGATCAAATTACAGCGGAAGTAAATGAACATCTAAGAAGAGATAAATATGGTATTGAAGTAGTAGATGTGCGAATTAAGCGTATAGATCTGCCAGAAGAAAATGAGCAATCTGTATATAATGAAATGATTTCCGAACGTCAAAAAATTGCGCAAAAATTCCTGTCTACTGGAGATGCAGACAAACGAAGAATTGAAGCGGAAACCGATCGAAAAGTAAAAGAAATGCTCGCTACTGCTCAAAAAGAAGCTTCTATGATTGAAGCTGAAGGGGAAGCAGAGGCAGCAAAAATTTATAATACCTCTTTTTCAAAAGATCCTGAGTTTTATTCACTTTACCGAACACTTGAATCGTACAAAAAAACAATTGGAGATGATACGATGATTATCATTCCATCAAATTCTCCATATGCAAAAATTTTATCTGGGTATTTAGAGTAGTATATGAATCGTCATTCCCCTTACTCACGTGGTAAGATATAGGGAATGACGGTTTTATTTTTCTTCATTGTTCAAAACCCTTTGGCTTATTTCGCAGATGATGTAGGGGGTTCATCGATCGAGCTCGATGGACAAAAAAATGCCGCTTTTCAAATTAAAGGAGTGAACTTAATGTCAACCGAAAAAATTCTTTTATTAGATGGAAATAGTCTTGCTTATCGAGCTTTTTTTGCTCTACCTTTATTAACAAATGACCATGGTATACATACGAATGCAGTTTATGGTTTTACGCTCATGCTTCAAAAGATTATGGAGGAGGAAAATCCGACCCATATGCTAGTTGCATTCGATGCTGGTAAAACTACTTTTAGACATTCCACTTTTGGTGAATATAAAGGTGGTAGACAGAAAACTCCACCTGAACTTTCTGAGCAATTTCCATATGTTCGAAAGTTAATCGATGCATATGGTATTAAAAGATATGAGTTAGATATGTATGAAGCAGATGATATTATTGGAACACTTTGTAAGCAAGCAGAAAATAGTGGGCAACAAGTAATCGTTGTATCTGGAGACAAAGATTTAACGCAGCTTGCTACAGATAATACGACAGTATATATCACAAGAAAAGGTATTACTGATATTGAAAAATATACTCCATCTCATGTCCAAGAAAAATACGGCTTAACACCACTTCAAATCATTGATATGAAAGGGCTTATGGGAGATGCTTCAGATAATATTCCAGGGGTCCCTGGCGTTGGCGAAAAGACGGCCATCAAATTATTAAAAGAGCATGGATCAGTGGAAAATCTTTATCAAGCATTAGATACTGTCAGTGGGGCGAAGTTGAAAGAAAAGCTCACGGCAAATGAAGAACAAGCTAAAATGAGCAAAATACTTGCGACTATTGAAACCAATGCCCCAATTGAAGTAGCTGTTGATGATTTAAAATATATGGGACCAAATATGGATGAAGTAACTTCTATTTGGAAAGAACTTTCCTTTAAAACGCTACTTGGAAAATCAGAGTATGTTTCGGAAGAACAAACAACATCTGATGTGAATTTTGACATTGTGGAAGAAGTGGATGCAACCATCTTAAAAGATAAAATGGCTATCCATCTTGAAATGTATGATGAACAATACCATACGAGTGAATTACTAGGAGTCGCTCTTTTTGATGGCAAACATTCGTATTTTATACCTGGATCAGTAGCATTTCAATCGACTGCTTTTTGTGATTGGCTAAGTGATGAAGAGAAGATAAAGTATTTAGTGGATTCAAAAGCTACCCAAGCAGTTAGTAGTAAACATCAAGTTAGCATAAAAGGAGCTGGTTTCGATTTACTCCTAGCAGCTTATATCGTTAATCCTTCTATCTCATCGGATGATGTGGCTACTATGTCGAAAGAGTTTGGCTACTATGATGTGCTGACAGATGAAAACGTGTATGGAAAAGGTGCAAAAAAAGCGGCTCCTGAAGTGGACAAATTAGCGGAACATGCTTGCAGAAAAGCACAAGCAGTATGGAAACTAAAACCTACATTGGAAGAAAAGTTAGAAGAAAATGAACAATACGCTTTATATAAAGAGTTAGAATTACCTCTCGCATCGATTTTAGGAACTATGGAGTCAGATGGTGTGAAAGTAGATGCGCAAGTATTAAAAGAAATGGGTATAGATTTAGAGCAAAAATTAAGAGCTATTGAAAAAGATATTTATACGTTAGCAGGAGAAGAATTTAATATTAATTCCCCGAAACAATTAGGAGTTATTTTATTTGAAAAAATTGGTTTAACTCCTTTGAAGAAAACAAAAACGGGTTATTCAACAGCAGCAGATGTTCTTGAAAAACTTGAAAGTGAGCATGAAATTATCTCTTATATACTAAATTATCGCCAACTAGGGAAGCTTAACTCTACGTATATAGAAGGTTTAACGAAAGAAATTCATGAAGATGACCATAAAATTCATACAAGATACCAACAAGCCTTAACGTCAACTGGGAGATTAAGTTCGATTAATCCAAACTTGCAAAATATTCCTGTTCGATTAGAAGAAGGTAGAAAAATTAGGAAAGCGTTCGTTCCTTCTCATCCAAATTGGGTCATGTTCGCAGCTGACTATTCACAAATCGAACTAAGAGTCCTTGCGCATATGTGCCGCGATGAAAAATTGGTTGAAGCATTTAATATAGATATGGATATTCACACAAAAACAGCGATGGACGTATTCCATGTTGAAAAAGAAGAAGTGACATCTGATATGCGTCGGGCTGCCAAAGCGGTTAACTTTGGAATCGTATATGGGATTAGTGATTACGGACTATCTCAGAATTTAAATATTACTCGCAAAGAAGCAGCAATTTTTATTGAAAACTATTTAAACAGTTTTCCAGGTGTAAAAGAATACATGGATGATACAGTTCGAGATGCAAAGCAAAAAGGGTTTGTAACGACTATTCTAAATAGAAGAAGATACTTGCCTGAAATAACGAGCTCTAATTTTAATCTCCGTAGTTTTGCTGAGCGTACAGCCATGAATACACCAATCCAAGGAAGTGCAGCAGATATTATTAAAAAAGCTATGATTGATATGGCCAAACGTTTAAAAGAAGAAAATATGCAAACGAAAATGTTATTGCAAGTGCATGATGAACTGATTTTCGAAGCACCGAAAGAAGAAATTGCTCTACTAGAGAAAATCGTTCCAGAAGTTATGGAAGGTGCGATTAAACTAATCGTTCCATTAAAAGTGGAGTACGCATACGGCTCTTCTTGGTATGAAACGAAGTAAGGAGTTTTTAATATGCCGGAATTACCCGAAGTAGAAGGATTAGTTCGTTCGTTAAAACCAATCGTCACAGGTAAAACAATTAAATCAGTGGACGTTTCGGAAACGATAATTGCTTCTAAAGCAAATGGTAAAGAAGCGATATTAAAAGGATTAGATGTAGAAACTTTTCGTAGTGCTTTAGTACAAATGACTATTAAAAGTATCGACAGAAGATCTAAATATATATATTTTAATTTAGAAAAAGCCGGAATACCGTATTTACTTGTTTCTCATCTTGGTATGTCCGGTGCTTGGTTTTATGTAAGAGGATTGCATGAAATTATAGAGGATAAATTTAAGCGACATTCGCATGTCATTCTACATTTTGTTGGGGGTGACATGCTCGTTTATGCAGACATTCGTCGTTTCGGAGAATTGCGTTTTATAAAGAGTGAACAGGATCATCCGCCATTGTTACTCATGGCACCTGAGCCATTCGATCAAAATGCTTTAGATCATTTTTTAGAAATGAGTGTGCTTCCTAAATACGAAAATAAACCGATTAAAGAATTTATTATGGACGGTCATGTAGTTTCGGGCTGTGGAAATATTTATGCAACAGAGGCATTATTTCGAATGCGAATACATCCGGGAAGAAAAGTAAAAAGAATTAGTAAAGAACGTAAAATACAGTTATTCAATGAAATTGTTATTGTTCTTCTAGATAGTATTGAACAAGGTGGAAGCAGTATTTCTGATTATCGTAAGATTAACGGTGAATCGGGTAATATGCAAAATAGATTACAAATGTATGGGAAAAAGAAGTGCCCTATTTGTGGAAAGCAAACAATGCAGAAAACAATTGGTGGACGAACATCTACTTATTGTGGAACATGTCAGAGGTAGTGGAGGGAACAAATGATTATTGGATTAACAGGAAGTATCGCAAGTGGGAAGAGTACCGTCTCTAAAATGCTTAAAGAGTTAGGGTATCCGATTATTGATGCTGATTTAGTAGCTCGTGTAGTAGTGGAAAAAGGTACAAAGACGCTCGAAACGATTAAAGAAACATTCGGAGAAGAAGTTATTTCCAAGGACGGAACTCTGAATCGTGAAAAATTAGGCAATATTATTTTTTCCAGTCCACACGATAGAAAACAATTGAACGATATAATGCATCCCGCTATTCGAGAAGAGATGTTACGTCAAAAAGATGTCTTATTTCAAGAAGGGTATGACACAATTGTCATGGATATCCCTCTATTGTTCGAAAGTAAACTCCAATCGTATGTAAATAAAATATTAGTCGTCACTGTAACAGAAGAGATTCAACTAGAAAGATTAATAGCTCGGAATAATTATTCGTTAGAAGAAGCAAAGGCTCGAATACAATCTCAACTTCCACTTTCTATTAAAGAAAAGGGTGCAGATGCTGTCATTTATAACAACGGAACTTTAGAAAATACGAATGAACAATTAAAGAAAATACTTTCCATTTGGGAAGGTGAATGACAGGTAAATAAAAAACTTTTCTGAATTCTTATTTAAGGCTACATGATTGTGAATATGTGTTATACTATTTCCAGGTTATAAAATATAAAGTATCACATAGTTACAGGAGGATTTTTTTCATGATAGCTTCTATCGCAATAAACGGATTTGGACGTATTGGTAGAATGGTATTCCGCCAAGCAATTGCACAAGAGGACATTAATGTCGTAGCAATTAATGCAAGATACCCACTAGAAACATTAGCTCACTTAATAAAATATGATTCTACTCACGGTACTTTTGTAGGGGAAGTTACCATTGATAATGATGCACTAATAGTTAATGGTAAACGAGTTCAAATCGTAAACGATCGTGATCCAGCGAACTTACCTTGGAAAAAGTTAAACGTTGATATCGTAATCGAATCAACTGGAAAATTTAATGACGGGGAAAAAGCTGCAGCACACTTAGAAGCTGGAGCTAGAAAAGTAATTATTACAGCTCCTGCAAAAAATGAAGATGTAACGATTGTAATGGGTGTAAATGATCATCAATTAGATGTAACTAAACATGATATTATTTCAAACGCTAGTTGCACAACTAACTGTCTTGCTCCTGTTGCAAAAGTGTTAAATGACACATTTGGAATAGAAAATGGACTTATGACTACCGTGCATTCGTATACAAATGATCAAAACAACTTAGATAATCCACATAAGGACTTACGTCGTGCACGTGCTTGTGCTCAATCGATTATTCCTACTTCTACAGGAGCTGCAAAGGCACTTACAGTTGTTTTACCAGAACTTCAAGGTAAAATGCATGGGATGGCATTACGTGTGCCAACTCCGAACGTTTCTCTTGTAGATTTAGTGGTAGATTTACAGAAAGATGTTACAGCAGAAGAAGTTAATGCAGCATTTGTAAATGCATCAGAAGGTTCGATGAAAGGTATTCTTGGTTTAACAATGGAGCCTTTAGTATCAATTGATTTCAATACAACTACTAACTCTACGACTATTGATGGTCTAACAACGATGGTAATTGGAAATCGTAAAGTTAAAGTTCTTGCTTGGTATGACAATGAGTGGGGCTATTCAGCTCGTGTACTTGATTTAACTAAAAAAGTTGCTTCAGCTCTTTAATTTTTTTATCCTCTTTCAACTTTTTTTGAAAGAGGATTTATTATGTGTTGCATAATTTATAAAAACAACATATAATGAGAATCGTGTACTTCGCGTACACAGACTACTTAAAGGGTTAGGACCTCTTTGGACTAACTTTCCCCCGTGGTAGTCAACTTTGATTTTTAAAATTTTTATACCAAATTTTATCAAAGGGGGAAACGGACATTGGAAACAATGGGACGTCACATTATTGCAGAACTATGGGAGTGCGATTTCGACAAACTTAACGATATGCCATTTATCGAGCAAACTTTTGTTGATGCTGCTCTAAGGTCTGGTGCTGAAATCAGAGAAGTTGCATTTCACAAATTTGCGCCACAAGGTGTAAGTGGAGTCGTTATTATTTCCGAATCGCATTTAACGATTCACAGCTTTCCAGAGCACGGTTACGCGAGCATTGATGTGTATACATGTGGTGATTTAGATCCATCAATTGCAGCTAACTATATTGCAGATGCTCTTAATGCTGGAACACGCGAAACGATTGAAATGCCCCGTGGAATGGGTCCACTAAGTGTACCTAAATCACGTTTGACAGTTCAAGCATAATAGACTTTTAGCCAAAATGATGAGCAGAGGAAGAGATTCCTCTGCTTTTTCGATTTTATTGAAGAATATTGTTATAATAAGTATACAAATTAACGTTAGGAATTAGGAGAGATCAATATGAGATGCCCATCTTGTCAGTTTAATGGCACAAAGGTTGTCGATTCACGTCCAGTAGATGACAATAAGGCCATTAGAAGAAGAAGAGAATGTGAGGATTGCGGATTTCGATTCACAACATTCGAAAAAGTAGAGGAAACGCCATTAATTGTTGTAAAAAAAGATGGTTCTCGTGAAGAATTCAGCCGTGAAAAAGTATTGCGTGGCCTCATACGTGCTTGCGAAAAAAGGCCAGTTGCATTAGATCAGTTAGAAAATCTTGTATTTTCGATTGAAAAGGAACTTAGAAGAATGGGGAATTCAGAAGTGAAGTCAGAAGAAGTCGGAGAAAAGGTAATGGACAAGCTATCAGAGCTAGATGAAGTTGCCTATGTTCGATTTGCATCTGTATATCGCCAATTTAAAGATATAAATGTTTTTATAGATGAACTAAAGGAAATATTAAAGAAAAACCCGTCTTTATAAGAAGCAAAGGAGAGTAGGACCAATTGTCGATGTTATATAAAGAGCTCCAGCCAGCAGACATGTATATGATTCGGCTGCCATATTCTTTTTCAGATTATGATCGTCAATTATTAACTCTATTCTATCAACCATTAGTTGGGGCAGAAGGAATTAGTTTGTATTTAACGTTGTGGGCGGATGGAGAAGTGAAAACTAGTGAACAATGGTCGCATTATCAACTGATGAATGTTTTAGGTGTTTCTATCGGAAAGATTTTTCAAGCAAGAGTTGCATTGGAGGCAATAGGTTTACTTCGTACATGGCAAAAGACAGAAGATGATATTCGTTTTTTTTATTATGAACTTTCTGCTCCATTAGATGCAGAATCCTTTTTAAAAGATCCATTATTGTCGATGTTTTTACTTAATAAAATTGGGGAAAATGCATATAAGCAATTGAGAAATCGCTTCATACAATTATCCAATTGGAACGAAGGATTTAAAGATGTATCAAGAACTTTCATGGACGTCTATAAACCATCCACAAAAAATAGCCAACAAATTTCTTATGATGATGATTATGAATCCAAAAAAAGAAAAACTTCTCTTCCATTTTACTATGAAGAATTTGATTTTTCATTATTACAAGAAGGTTTGTCGGAGCAACTAGTACCAAAATCTGCGATGACGATTGAAGCAAAAGAAGTAATAGCAAAGCTTTCATTCTTATATAATCTAAATCCCATTGAAATGCAAAAAGTTGTCATACTTGCTTTAGATGATGAACTTCATCTTACCGAAGCAAGATTAAAAAAGGCGTGCGCCGATTATTATAAACTGACTGTATCGAAAAAGGCTCCGATTATCCAAAATGTAACCAAAATTAAAAAAACTATTCCTGAAAATAATACACCGCTGACAAAAGAAGCAGAACTAATTCATTATTTAGAAACTACTTCACCTGTGGCGGTCTTAAGGGATATTGCTAAAGGGAAAGAGCCTATACTTGCTGATGTTCAACTAGCAAATCATTTAGTTTCGCACTATAATATGCCAGTTGGTGTCGTAAATGTTCTATTGCAATATGTCCTCCTTCGTACAGATATGAAATTAACGAAAAACTATGCAGAAAAAATAGCGTCTCATTGGATGCGAAAAGATGTCAAAACAGCAAAAGAAGCGATGGAACTTGCTAGAAATGAACATGAACAATATATGAAATGGAAAAATGAAGGTTCAAAGCAGAAAACCTATACAAAAAAACCGACACGAGAAGAGAAAGTACCGGATTGGTTTTACAAAAAAGATGGAGAAACAAAGCAATCCGGGGAATCGACTAATGGAATTCAAAATATTGAAGAAGAACGAAAAAAACTTTTAGCTGAATTAGGCGTCACGAAAAGGTAGGTGCTATTATGGAGAGAATTAATGAGACATTAAAGAGAGTCATAACACCTGAATTTTCCTCCAGACTGGATGAAATGAAACAAGAAGTTTTAGAAAACCCAGATATACAAAAATTTCTAGAAGAAAATGCAGTTAATATTTCGAAACAAGTAGTGGATCGAAGTTTAAGTAAGTTATATGAATATAATTCTCAATCTCAACATTGTGAAGCTTGTCAATCACTTGAATTATGTACTAACTATATAAAAGGCTATGAACCAAGGTTAGTTTTAGACCGCAATCTAATTGACTTGGAATATGTTCGTTGTAATCGTGGAGTAATTGAAGATGAACGAAGGAAAGTAACTTCTATGATTGATAGTATTCATATGCCTAAAGAGGTTATGGAAGCAACTCTAGCTGGTGTTGACTTAGAAGATGGTAGCAGAGTTGTTGCTGTTCGAGCAGCAAAAGATTTTTTAAATGAGTGGGAGCGTACGAATGTACTTCCTGCTAAAGGTCTTTATATAAGCGGGAAATTTGGTGTAGGAAAATCCTATTTACTTGGAGCGTTAGCAAATGAATTAGCGGCAAGGCATATTCATTCAGTAGTTGTCTATGTTCCTGAATTTTTGCGAGAAATGAAACAGGCGATTCAAGATCAGTCGCTTGCTGGAAAAATAGAACTCGTGAAACGAGCTCCTGTTTTAATGCTAGATGATATAGGTGCTGAAACAATGTCTAGTTGGACAAGAGATGAAATACTGGGAACTATTTTGCACTACCGTATGTCTGAACAGCTTCCTACTTTTTTGACTTCCAATTTTAATTATGATGAATTAGAACATCATTTATCATTCACACAACGTGGAGAAAAAGAGGTAGTAAAAGCTGGACGTATTATGGAAAGGATACGGGCACTTACTACTCCAATTTTACTTCAAGGAAAGAACTGGCGAGACAAAAAATAACAACTTGCAAATGATTTTTGAGTGGCGTATAATCGTTCACAGAAGAATAAATAAAATTAAATGCGAAGAAGAGGACAACAATCAGTTTGTACGACTTTTTAGAGAGAGAAGCCAAGGCTGGAAGCTTCTTAAGTATCGGCTTTCGATTTACCACCTTGGAGCAGTAGTTGTGAATTAATCAGCAATTACCGGTGACCGGCCCGTTAGCCGATGCAGAGCTTCGTCTATTTTGTAATTTTGGATAGACAGAAGAAGGGTGGAACCACGATTTAACCTCGTCCCTTTTTAGGGATGGGGTTTTTTTATGTTTTTTTACCTTATAATCAAAAGAGGAGTGTTCATAATGACAGAAGTTATTAAGTTGAAATTTCCAGACGGAGCAGTTAAAGAGTTTCCTATGTCGTCAACGACAGAAGAAATTGCTCAATCTATTAGTCCTGGATTACGTAAAAAAGCACTTGCAGGTAAATTAAGTGGACAGTTAATTGATTTAAAAACGCCAATTACAAAAGATGGGGATATTGCAATTATTACTCCTGAATCCGATGAAGCGTTAGAAATATTACGTCATAGTTCAGCGCATTTACTTGCGCAAGCAGTGAAACGTATGTTTAAAGATGTAAAACTTGGCATTGGTCCAGTTATTGAAAATGGGTTTTATTACGACATTGATTCGCCAGAGCCAATAACAGCAGATGATTTAGTGCTAATTGAAAAAGAAATGAAAAAAATTATTAATGAAAACATTGAAATTGTAAGACATGATGTATCTCGTCAAGTAGCCTTTGATAAATTTAAAGATGATGAATATAAAGTAGAACTTCTAGAAGCAATCCCTGAAGGAGAACAAGTATCTATTTATGAGCAAGGAGAATTTTTCGACCTTTGCCGTGGAGTGCATGTCCCTTCAACTGGAAAATTAAAAGAATTTAAATTATTAAGTATCGCTGGTGCATATTGGCGTGGAAATAGCGACAACAAAATGCTTCAACGTATTTACGGTACTGCATTCTTTAAAAAAGAAGACCTTCAAGCACATTTAAAAATGTTAGAGGAAGCAAAAGAACGTGACCACCGTAAAATTGGGAAAGAATTAGCGTTATTCACTAATTCATTAAAAGTTGGTCAAGGCTTACCACTATGGTTACCAAATGGTGCGACAATTCGCCGTGTTATTGAGCGTTATATTGTTGATAAAGAGCTAAAACTTGGATATAAACATGTTTATACGCCAGTGCTAGGTTCAAAAGAACTTTATGAAACATCAGGACACTGGGATCATTATCAAGATTCTATGTTCCCTCCGATGGAAATGGATAACGAGACACTAGTATTACGTCCAATGAACTGTCCACACCATATGATGATATTCAAGAACGGAATGCACTCATATCGAAATCTGCCACTTCGTATCGCAGAGCTTGGTACAATGCACCGTTATGAAATGTCAGGTGCAGTTTCAGGTTTACAACGTGTTCGTGGGATGACTTTGAATGATGCTCATTTATTCGTTCGCCCTGATCAAATTAAAGCTGAGTTCCAAAAAGTTGTAGAGTTGATTATTTCTGTATATAAAGATTTTAACCTAGAAGATTATTCATTCCGTTTGTCATACCGTGACCCACAAAACAAAGAAAAATATTTTGATAACGATGAAATGTGGGAAAAAGCGCAAAGCATGTTAAAAGAAGCAATGGACGAGCTTGGCCTAGATTATTTTGAAGCAGAAGATGAAGCGGCATTTTACGGTCCAAAGCTTGATGTTCAAGTAAAAACTGCTATCGGAAAAGAAGAAACGTTGTCAACTGTTCAACTTGACTTCTTATTACCAGAACGTTTTGATTTAACATACGTTGGAGAAGATGGAAAGCCACATCGTCCAGTAGTAATTCACCGTGGTGTTGTTTCTACAATGGAACGATTTGTTGCATTCTTGATCGAAGAGTACAAAGGAGCTTTCCCAACATGGTTAGCACCTGTACAAGTAGAAATTATCCCTGTATCTAATGAAGTACATTTCGAATATGCAAAAAAAATAGAGGAACAATTAGTGGCTGCCGGCTTCCGTGTAGAAATGGATGACCGAGAAGAGAAACTGGGTTATAAAATTCGCGAAGCACAAATGCACAAGATTCCATATATGCTTGTTCTTGGTGATAAAGAATTAGAAGCAGGTAATGTAAATGTTCGTAAATATGGAGAACAGAACTCTGAAAGTATTCCTTTCGAAGATTTCCTAGTTCGCATTCAAGAAGAAGTACAACATTAATAAAAATTGTTGACACAGAATATGTGACATGATATAGTTAATAAGGTTATTGAATACAAGTTTGTGGTATAAGAAGAGGCTGCCCGCTTCTCACCTGTTCGACACAGCAAGTTGTTGACTGGTAAGCACACGATCGACTGTAATATGTAGATTTCTACATGTTCTCATATCGGCGGGCAGACATACATCTTATGTCTGCTCGTTTTTTTATTTGATCGAAAACGGCGTAAGTAATTCGTTTCTACGGAATTTATGCCCAAACCATGTATTCGCGACACTATTTGGAGGTGGATTGTTATTAGCAAAGACATGTATGTGAACGACGGCATAAGAGCACGCGAAATACGAGTTATCGATCAAAATGGCGATCAATTAGGATTGAAAACACGTAATGAAGCACTTGAAATTGCCGGCCGTGTAAATTTGGATCTTGTCCTTGTGGCTCCTCAAGCCAAGCCGCCGGTCGCTCGTATCATGGACTATGGTAAATTCAAATTTGAGCAGCAAAAGAAAGATCGCGAAGTTCGTAAAAATCAAAAGATCATCGTGATGAAAGAGGTTCGTTTGAGCCCAACAATCGATGAACATGATTTCCAAACGAAATTGAAAAACGCGATCAAGTTCCTTGAAAAAGGAGATAAAGTGAAAGCATCTATTCGTTTTAAAGGTCGTGCCATCACTCATAAAGAGATTGGTCAACGTGTCTTAGATAGATTTGCAGAAGCTTGTACGGAAGTATCCACAATCGAGTCAAAACCGAAAATGGACGGCCGTAGCATGTTCTTGGTACTTGCACCAAAGAACGAAAAACAGTAATAGAGTACAATTGTTTAGGAGGAATTCGACATGCCGAAAATGAAAACTCACCGTGGAGCTGCAAAGCGTTTCAAAAAAACGGGTACAGGAAAATTAAAACATGACCGTGCTTTTGGAAGCCACTTATTCGCTAACAAATCTACTAAAGCTAAACGTAAACTACGTAAAACTAAAGTAGCTTCTTCAGGCGATTACAAACGTATCAAAACTTTACTTACTTACATGAAATAATAAGAAACTTAAATCTTCGAAAGAATAGCAGGAGGTAATGAATCATGCCACGCGTAAAAAGCACACCAGTAACAAAGAAGCGTCGTAAAAAAGTATTAAAATTAGCTAAAGGTTATTACGGTTCAAAACATACATTATATAAAGTAGCAAACCAACAGGTTATGAAATCTTTAATGTATGCTTACCGTGACCGTCGCAACAAAAAACGTGAATTCCGTAAATTATGGATTACACGTATCAATGCAGCAGCACGTTTAAACGGTCTTTCTTACAGCCGTTTAATGCACGGATTGAAAGTTGCTGAAATCGAAGTTAACCGTAAAATGTTAGCTGATCTAGCAGTAACAGATGCAGCAGCATTTACACAACTTGCAGATGTAGCAAAAAAAGCAATTGCTAAATAATTATAGATAAAAAAGCTGATAGACATTCTATCAGCTTTTTTTGTACAAGGAGAATACGATGGAAGAGATAATCCTATTATTTATATTAATCATGTCATTGATTGCTTTTTTTGTAATGGGTTATGATAAGTCTCAAGCAAAAAAACATAAACAAAGAGTTTCAGAGCGAACTTTATGGATGCTCGCATTGTTCGGCGGAGGTATTGGGGCTTATTTTGGAATGCAATTGTTTCGACATAAAACGAAGCATACCAATTTTCGTGTTGGATTTTTAATGTTAATGATAATCTATGCTTTTTTAATTTTTTGGATCGTAAAAGCGAACAACCCTATGAGTGCATAGGATTGTTCGCTTTTTATAAAAGATACATAAGTTTATGGATTATCATCCTGAGAATACTCAGAATACATAGTACTTTAAAGAATTAAATAATGCTGTGGATTTCCGTTTTAGGTGGACGCTTTCCGCGGGGGTGCCGCTTACGCGTTCGTTGTGATAGCTCATCTGTCTCACTCATCCCGCTGGAGTCGCCACCTTTCACTACAATCCATTAAGTGAATAGTACCTAACAAGACAGCTATCGCTAATCGGATAGAATCAGTTTAAGTAAACCGTAATGATCATGTCAATCTTGTAATGGTGGTTGTTTTCCGCTGAAGGCGGACGCTTTCCTGGGGGCAAGTATCAAGCCGCTTCGGGCAAACACGACGTTGGTCACAAAGGCGTTGCCACACGATGTGGCGCAATTAGCCTTTGATCAATTGAGCGCTCAGTCCAGGGTCTTGATTTGCTTGCTAATCCCCTAGGAGTCGCCGCCTTCCGCTCCAATCAACAGTGCACATAATAAAGGCAATGTGAATGATAGAAATTTTCTGTGATACTCCAAGCATGGTGAAGAATTTGCTTTTTTAGTTGATCTATTCTTCTTTCATTAATTGTTCAATTGGACTTTTCCAACTAATTTTTGCAGAAGGGTAGTTCATTTTAATTTCATTTTGTAAAAAACGGAAATCTTCTTTTGTAAAGCCTTGAAGCTTGGCGGGATCTTTTGTCCATACGAAAATAGATACGACTTCAAATGCTTGATCTGTAGTACCTAAATATTTTTCTCCTTCAAAAATAGCACCTTTATATGTGATGAAAAAGTTTTTGCGGACATTTTTTATATCGTCATAAAAATAATATTGTTCTTTCTCATATGCTTCGTCAAGTTTTCTCTTTGGATCAAACAAATAACGGAGAATTTTGTAAAAAACATATATTATAATGATAATTATGAGCAATCGAAGTATATGGACCATTTAATGTCCTCCTTGTAAAATACATAGTATCTGCTATACGATAATAGAGGTAGTTTGGTTTCAAAATAAATGAATTTTTTTGGAGGAAATAATGAATTTAGAAAAACTTTTTACAATGCAGGAAGCATTAGACCAATATATTCAATCAAACAAACAAGTGGAGGAAGATGTTTTTATAAAAAAAGGGTTAGCTTTACTTGTAGAGCTATCTGAATTAGCAAATGAAACAAGGTGTTTTAAGTTTTGGAGTGAAAAGGGACCATCTGAACGAAGTGTTATATTAGAAGAGTATGTGGATTCTATTCATTTCATATTGTCACTTGGTATTGAAAAGAGTCTTCAATACTTAACGGAATGGCCTTTAGAGAAAAGAGATGGGGATTTAACTGTGCTTTTTATATCCACCTCTAATGCAATTCATCAATTTTTATACGAGCCAACGATGAAAACTTACAAAGAAGTGTGGATTCAATATGGTGCAATTGCAAAACTATTAGATTTTTCAAGTGAAGAGTTAGTAGAAGCATATATTAGCAAAAACGAAAAAAATTATGAACGTCAACGGTCAGGTTATTAACTTAATATCACCGCTAGCTGAAATAGGTTAAGCCTATTGGTACAACATATTCTTAACCTATTGAGAATTAAATAAATATTTTGTAAATGCTTTCATGATACATTATAATAAAAAATGTAGAAGATATTTAGGAGGTCGAAATAATGTCAAAACTTGATGAAACACTAACCATGTTAAAAGAGTTAACTGATGCAAAAGCAATTCCTGGAAATGAACGTGAAGCACGTGAGGTAATGGAGAAATACATAGCACCTCATGCGGATAAAATTGAATATGACAATCTAGGAAGCTTAATCGCCGAAAAAGTAGGCGATGCAAATGGTCCTAAAATCATGGTGGCTGGACATCTTGATGAAGTTGGTTTTATGATATCCAAAATTGACGATAAAGGTTTCTTAAGTTTTCAAACAGTAGGTGGCTGGTGGTCACAAGTAATGCTTGCTCAACGCGTATCAATCGTTACTCGTAAAGGTGACACAATCACAGGTGTCATTGGTTCAAAACCTCCACATATTTTATCTGCTGAAGCACGTAATAAAGCAGTAGATATTAAAGATATGTTTATCGATATCGGTGCATCATCTAAAGAAGAAGCTATGGAATGGGGAGTATTACCAGGAGATATGGTGGTACCTTATTTCGAATTCACAGTGATGAACAATGAAAAATTACTGCTAGCAAAAGCATGGGATAATCGCATCGGTTGTGCTATTGCAATTGATGTATTAAAAGGATTAAAGGATCAAGACCATCCGAATATTGTGTATGGAGTAGGTAACGTACAAGAAGAAATTGGTCTTCGTGGTGCTAAGACTTCTACAGTAAAAGTAAAACCAGATATTGGTTTTGCGGTTGATGTAGGTATTGCAGGTGATACACCTGGAATTACACCAAAAGAATCAACAAGCAAAATGGGTGCAGGACCACAAATAATTCTATTTGATGCATCGATGGTATCGCATAAAGGATTACGTGAATTTGTAATCGATGTCGCTGAAGAAAATAAGATTCCTTATCAATTTGAAATGATTCCTGGTGGAGGAACAGATGCAGGTTCAATGCATATTTCATTAAATGGTGTACCAGCACTAGCAATTGGAATCGCGACTCGTTACATTCATTCACATGCAGGAATATTGCATAGAGATGATTATGAAAATACAGTAAAACTTATTGTAGAAGTAGTAAAGAAATTAGACAGTGAGACAGTAAATAAAATTACATTCGGTTAATAGTAGACGTCTAGAAAGGCTTGTATAAGTTTTTTCTAGACGTTTTATAATTATTATAAATGCATAAAAATACACTTGATTTTATGTTTATTCAAATATATAATGGGTAATACATAAATATACGTAAAAAGGAGTTTTTATTAATGAAGTTGCTTGAGTGGGTTAACTTAATGGTTGTTGATAGTTTAAAGGGCAAAGATTTATTGACACTATTAGATTACTCAAAAGAAGAAGTCACTGATTTAGTTCTTTTAGCAGTTGAGTTAAAAAAGTTAACGAAAGCAGGGAAGTGTCCTCCCTTATTAGAAGGTAAAACATTAGGAATGATATTTGAAAAACATTCCACTCGAACAAGAATATCCTTTGAAGTTGGCATTAAACAACTAGGTGGAAATGGTATGTTTATGCATGCTCGTGATTTACAAATTGGACGTGGAGAATCTGTTTATGATACAGCGCATGTATTATCTGGCTACTTAGATGGGATTATGATACGTGCCAATTCTCATGAAATGGTGAGGGAACTTGCGGAACATGCTAGCATTCCAGTAATTAATGGATTAACGGATATATTTCACCCTTGCCAAGCATTAGCGGATATTTTAACGATTTATGAAGTGAAAGGAAATACTGCAGGCTTGAAAATAGCGTATATTGGCGATGGCAATAACGTTGCGCACTCATTAGTAATTGCAGCAGCATATATGGGCATGCATATAGCGGTAGCAACTCCAGTTGGCTATGAAGCAGATGAAGAAATCATTCAAAAAGCACAAGTAATCGCGGTAAAAAACGGAGGCTCGTTATATGTTTCTAACGATCCGATAGAAGTAGCTGTTAATGCAGATGTTATATATACCGATGTTTGGACTTCAATGGGTCAAGAAGAGGAGTCTGCTAAAAGATTAGTAGACTTTAAAGGATTTCAAATAAATGATGAACTTGTGGCGAATGCTAAAAAAGATTATATGTTTTTACATTGCTTACCTGCACACCGTGAAGAAGAGGTTACAAGCTCAGTTATTGATGGACCTAATTCATATATCTTTCAACAAGCTGAAAACCGTTTACATGCACAAAAAGCAGTACTTGCTTCTGTGATGGCTTAATTTAATAAAAATAGCCTGTGAGGACAGGGATTGTCCAACAGTCTATCCGCGGTGTCGTTCGTCAAGATGGATGGCTTCATCGCTACATAGGAAGAGTGATTCGGGAGACGCTGAATCACTCTTTATTATTTTGATTAGTAAAGTAAGATCGTGCGTCCTATAGTTTTGTCCGAGCGTAGTTCAATCTGAAACTGCATCGGTGAGTACATAGTATTACAAGTAAATAAGGTGTTGCAAATTTACATGAAGTGGTACATGGTAGCCTGTTAGGGTGCAGAAAGCTCTTGTTGAGGCTGGTTTCCTACTTCATGAACACAAAGGTTGTATTTCTATTCTGTATTGTATAGCTTTTTAGCATGTCAATACTTCCTAATATAAGATGGATTTTTTATATACCCATTCATTACTACTGTTTATAACTAAGGTATATAAAAAACATTTTCCAAGTGTCCTTCTATAGATGGTATTAATATATCTATCTTAAAGTTAGAAAGCATCATCTTTCAGCTATGTATCACTTTTTTATTTTATTATTGGCTCTGTTAAAGGACAAAGTTGATTATTCATTAATGAATGTGGAGAATGTGTTCCTTATATAATTTTACACCGGGTATTTATGTTAAAGTAAATATAAGATTGTGAAAGAGTTCACTTAAACTAACGGGGCAGTTTAGTTGAAGAAGGAATCGCTATAATTTTTGTTGAAATAGATCGTGCCATTTAATTATACAAAGGAGGATTTACAATGAAATTGGAAAAAGCGAAAGTTCTTGTACTTGGAACTTTTCATATGTCTGAACATGAAGGTTTAAATTCTGAAAGAAGGCAAACTGAAATTGAGGAATTAGTATCTAAACTAGCAAGCTTTAAACCAACGAAGATTGCAGTTGAAATGGTACCAGAGGATAGTGAATATTGTAATGAGAAATATAAACAATATAAATTAGGTACACACAAACTAGAAATGAATGAAATATTTCAAGTAGGCTTTCGTTTAGGTTTAAAGATGGGGCATGAACAGATTTATCCAACTGATTGGATGGGTGAGTCAGACATGGATTATGGAGAAGTTGAAAGTTGGGCAAAAGAAAATCAACCAGAACTTTTAAATGAAATATATGAGGGTTTTGTGTTCCCTGAATTGTCGGAAGATAAAAGTATAATAGATTATTATAAAGAATTAAATGCCCCCACTTTGCTTAACAAGTTGCATAAAATGTATGTGAATATAGCACGTATCGGTGATCTTAATAATTATGTTGGTATGAACTGGCTAAGTTGGTGGTATAAAAGAAATTTGATTATGTTCGCTAATTTAACTCGTCTAATTGATTCGGAAGAGGAACGAGTTTTATTTATAGTAGGTGGTTCGCATTCAAGTATAGTTAACAAATTTCTTGAAGAGAGTGAGATTTGTGAGATCGTCCAACCACTAAGTTATCTATCCTGAAAGGGTACTTTGCTTTAGATGGATATTCCGCAGTAAGGACGTGCTTGTTTAATATGCGTCTCTTTTTCTTCTTCAACTAACGGAGTGCTTTAGTAAGATCATATGATTGCTTAGGCAACTCTTTTTTCTTATTGAACTAAAGGGGCAGGCAAGAAGGTTTAATCTTCTTTTTTGTTGAATCTAATTAAAGAACTATAAATAAATAGATAAATATTATCGAAATATTTTTATCAAAACTTTTATCGTGATTATCTGCATATTGGGCTCAATCTAATATTAATCAGTTAATGAACATTCATTCGTTTATAAGTGCGAAGTAGAGATTGTTGATATTTAGATAAGGAGGTTGTTATCATGAAAAAAATGATTTTGTTTTTATTAGGACTTATTCCTTTTGTGTTAGGTTTTCTAATGAATTCATGGTTGATGCAAAATCAAAATAGTATATTACCGTTTAAATTAATAGGAATTATATTTCTTGTTTTTTGGGTATTGGTTGGATTTATAACTTGTAAGTTTGAAAAAACGCCATTAAAGTCGGCCGTAATTATAAATTTACCTGCTTTTTTAATACTCTTATTTATAATGTATCAAGAAATTATATTAGGACAATATTGGTTCAATATATTTGGAATGGCTACCCAATTTTATTACTTACCGTTGCTTAATATTTCTTCCTCCCTTGTTGGAATATTTTTGTCCTTAACTCCATGGGCGACTCAAATTTGGTCAGCAAGCTTAATAGCCTTTTTACTTATGTTTGCTTCTTACTATTTAGGTTGTTATCTAAAAAAACGCCTCAGCAAATAGTGAACTGTATTTTTAGTTATGATACGCTTTTTAAATTACGCGTCTTAGCTCATTAATAAGAGTCTCTTTTTTCTTCTTCAACTAACGGGTGCTTCAGTTAGTCAAGACCATCATTTCGATGGTCTGTTTTTTTATCCGAAACATCACGTAGTTCTTAGAAATCCTTTGTGAAATGGTACACTTAAACTAACGCAGCAGTTTACTTGAAGAAGAATTTTCCGTAAATTATCATTATTTGAAATGATTGTGATTGAACTTAAGAAGGTGGGGGTTATTATTTTAATTTTATTTGGTATCTTAATTTCTTTTATTACCATTATATTATTCTTAATATTATGTGCTAATATAATAATTTCTTTCATTAAAAAGAAACCTTATCCTAAAAAATTGCTGATTGCAACGTTATCTGGGGCTGTTTTAATATCTTCAATCTATATATATGAAATGTACTTTTTTACATTTAAGGATATTGATAGAGAATATACTCAGAACGGACCTGGACCTGTAACATCACCCACAGAAAAATATACGGCTAATGCTTTTTATGAACCATATGGTGGTGCGGCTGGAGGAGTTAATGTATGGGTTGAAATCACAAACAATATTGAGGAAAATAAAGTTAAAACTGTTTATTATGGAGATGCAAAAAGTAATTTTTCTATGGAATGGATGGATGAAGATACCCTGTATATTCTAAATGACGAACCTGATTATCCAAATTCAAATAGAAGTATCGAATTAAAGATTGGTAAAGAGATTTATCACGAAAATGGTTTGGCTTGTAAAAGTTTGTTAATGAAAGACGACTATGAGACTTGCTACCAAAACTAATATATCTTATTGCTAACGGGTGCTTTACTTTAAGAAGGAGTAAAGCCTCTTTTCTTATTGATCTAAAGCTGCTGAATTGATCAATGAGGCTTTTGGTTTAAATGGTAAAATATATTTAGAGGGGTTTTCTAAAACGACATTAGCCATTTTTATCATATTAGCGAAAAGAGGGAGTAAAATGACTAATTTTTTCTTAATGCTTATGTGCTTTTTATTGTAATTGCAAATATTATTGGATTTATATCTTACAAAAAAAAAGAAAAATTTATATTTTGCTGCTTTTATAATATTGTTATTAGCAGTTTTATTTGGGGCAATCGGTGGTGCATTAGCAGTATTTATTATTCGTGATGCTTTTGCAATATTTTATGGTTTGCAACTAGGACAATATCTAAAAGTAAATAGTGTCATCGTTTTTTTAATTGCAATTTTAGTAACTGTAATAAAGAAATTTAGGAACTGAAAAAAGTATTCACGATAATATTCAACTATGACTTTCACCTTTCGCTGCATCCAGACCAATCATTGGATTCATCAAATATCTCCTCCTAAAGATTCGGTACCTCATTTCCTTCTTTGTAGTATCATAGCTTCGCTTGTTATACGAAATCTGGCTGACTTTATAATACGAAGGGTGCTTTAGCAGAACAAGAGGCTGCCTTTAGAAGTAGTTTTTTCTTATCGAACTAACGCAGCAGGTTAGTTGTACAAGTTATAAATTTAATGGTTTAAAATTATAGAGCATTTCTTTGAATGAGGAATGCTTTTTATTTTTGCTTAAAACAATAACCTACAATAAAAATGTTATTTAAATTAATAAAAATTTATTGTAAAACGATAAATTATATATTAAAATCAAAATCAGAATAAATAAGTGAGGTGCTTTTTATGGAAAAAGTAACAACGTTGTTTTTAAAAATAGCTGTTATTCTTTTGGGAGCCCCAGTTCTTGCTCTGTGCATTTTTTTAGTGCCTGAGATGGCGAATCTTGCAGCAAAATTGCTACCAGATTTTGCTTTTATAAAATATCTCGTTTTCATCGCTTTTGATGCATCGGCGATACCTTTTTACTTTGCATTGTATCAGGCTTTCAAACTCTTACGCTATATTGACAAAAATAAAGCTTTCTCCGATTCATCTGTAAAAGCTTTAAAGAAAATCAAATACTGTGCCATCACAATCAGTATTTTGCATGTGCTAGTTTGGCCGCTATTCTATATCTTTGCGGAAGTAGACGACGCACCAGGAGTTATCTTTGTAGGATTGGTTGTTCCTTTTGCTTCGATGGTTATTGCAGTCTTTGCGGCTGTTCTCCAAAAACTTTTACAAGAAGCAATTAATATCAAATCAGAAAATGATTTAACGGTCTGAGGTGAATAAAAATGGCAATTATAATCAATATTGATGTGATGTTAGCAAAAAGGAAAATGAGCGTAACAGAACTTTCGGAGAAGGTTGGCATAACAATGGCAAACCTTTCTATATTAAAAAATGGAAAGGCGAAAGCGATTCGATTATCCACGTTAGAGGCAATTTGTAAGGCTTTAGAATGTCAGCCTGGAGATATTTTAGAATACAAAAGTGACGAAGACAGTTAAATATTGTGGAGGAAACTTAATATAACAATTATTAGGGGGGTATAACTATGGACATTAACAATTTGATTATTGAAAATATTGCTAACCCTCATGAGATGGAGAGACTGTATAGAAAAGACCCGAAAGCTTTTAAAAAGTCATTCTCACACGCATGGGAACAAAATCCTGATTCTCAGGTTCTTGGTGTTTGGTATGAAAGATTGCATTTCAAGGAGACGGCAAATACAGAAAAATCTTCCTTTCTTCAAAAAGGTTTCTTATTCATGGGCATTTTAGCCATTCTGGCCGGGATAAGCACTAGGATCATTTTCCATTTTGTCGAACAGGAAGCAATTGCTCCAATTAACCTGGCTTTTGGAATAATTCCCTTTCTTGCTGCCTATTTTGTTTACAATAATACTCCGAAAAAAAGTGTTATTTATTCCCTTGCAGCGTTGTTCCTAATTTCCGGCTTTTATCTTAATATGTTGCCATTAAATTATAAAGACAGTATTATCCTTGCTTATTTACACCTTCCCATATTCTTATGGGTATTGGTAGGGCTTGCATTTACAGGAAATGAATATTCAAAAGGCAGTACAAGATTAGCCTATATTAAATTTAATTTGGAATATTGTATTCTCTACGCCAGCATGGCAGTTAGCGGAATGGTACTAGCAGCATTAACCATGCAGTTATTTAGCTTTATTGGCTTGGATATAGAAGACTTTTATTTCAGTAATGTTGTTTTATTTGGTGCAGCCGCTCTCGCTATTGTGGCTGCATACCTGGTTTCAATGAATCTTAAACTTGCTAAGAATATTTCACCATATATAGCTAAAATTTTTAGTCCACTTGTCCTGGTCACATTGTTGGTCTATCTAATAACGGTTATATGGGTCGGAAAAAATCCATTCTTGGACCGCAATTTCCTGATAGCCTTCAACGGAATACTCCTTGGTGTATTGGCTGTTACCATATTTTCCATTATCGAGAGCGACTCAGACGAGAAAAAGAACATTTCAGATTATATAAATTTTGCCTTAATTGTTCTTGCGCTTATCATTGACAGTGTGGCTTTGTCAGCCATCGTGTTCAGACTTTCATCTTATGGGATTACGCCTAATAGACTTGCTGTTTTAGGAGTAAACATACTTATCTGGGCAAATCTAATTTGGATTATGCTCTCCTATAAGCGTTTTCTACAAAACAAATCCGGACCTTCAACTATTCAAGATGCCGTTACTAAGTATTTGCCGATCTACGGACTTTGGGCAGCTTTCGTTATATTTACTTTTCCTCTAATTTTTAATTAGGTAGGCTCTGTCAATGTATCGAAAAGCTAATCTTCTATAACGTATAAAATCCTTAGAGCCGATATTATGGAGCTTTTTATACAGAGTTGCATAATATCGGCTTATTTTCATTACTAAAGTTAAAAAGAAGGTATTCAAACTAGAAGACATAAAATATTGTTGCAACTGGATTCTTTAAAATATGTCCAGTACTTACACTAACGAGGTGCTGTAAAAAATCGACATCAAAATACAATGAGCTTGGAGATACATTTCCCAGCTCATTTTTTATGTGCATTTTAAATCAACCTTTAACTTTAATCTAGCCTTATTATTTACCGGTATTTCAGATAGAATAAAGAAATAGTGGGTAATTTTTCCGCTAAATAATACCGTAGGGAGAGAAACTTTTTGCAAATTTTTGTTTATATAACTTTAGTTACAATCATCATAGTTTCTATTTCATCATCTATTCTACGAAAAAAGAATTATTCCAAGTATTGGATACCTAGTGTTCTATTAATAGGGATATCATTTGTAATCGCTGTCGTAAGCATTTTCACAATGAACGGCTGGGAATCAATGGGTTTTTTCATTATGTTTATTTGCATTACAATAGGTTCATTTATTGGCACAGCTATTTCATTGCTTACAAAATTCAAGAAGATCTAACATCAATAAAGCAAAACGAGAAATCGTTTTGCTTTTTTAATACGATTTTTATAGGGAGAAATGAAGCAAAGTATAAGTAACATTTAGTTAATAATAATTGACAAAATGTTATGTATACATTACTTTTAGAGTATAATAGTTAACATGTTGGAAGAGGGGTCTAAAATATGCTTAAAAATCGAGTAAAAGAGTTACGGGCAAGGTTCAGCTATACACAAGGAGAACTGGGGAAGAAAGCTGGTGTTACAAGACAAACAATCGGATTTATCGAAAAAGGGGAATTTTCTCCTTCAATTACACTTTCTTTAAAACTTGCCCATATTCTTGAATGTAAAGTGGATGAACTATTTTGGTTAGAAGGGGAGGAATGGAAATGAAAAAAGATTTTCGATTGCATTACCCGCTATGGCAGATTGGTTTTATGCTGATATTTATGGTGGCTGCATTTATAGTTAATGGTTCAGTCACTACTTATGTGAATGACAAAACATCATTTTCTTATTCTATACAGCTTGAGGCATTGGAGGGGGGCATTATGTTTCTATTAATTCCATTGTTTATCATTATGGTAATTATTCTATCAAGTAAGTTATCCAAATATAATAAAGAAAACCCAACAAATAAATTATCAGTTTGGAGAACTAAGCCTCTTGAATATATGGAAGACGATGAGGCATGGCAAATGATTACAAGAGATGCAACTAAAAAAGTATATACTTTCTTTTCTTGGTCATTGCCTTTTTCAGCACTCTTTCATTTATTAATCCCTACTTCCCAATTATTAATCATTATAAATATTGTAGTTCTTTCTTTTGCACAATATATTATTTATTATGTCAATGTACGCCGTTATGTCATGTATACAGACGAAGAATAAAAATCATCCGTGAAGAGTAAATACATCTTCACGGATGATTTTTATTGTGCAAATGCAGTTGCTAGTTCATTTAATACGGCATCTTTCTTGGTGTCATCCGTATTTTTCCACCATTTTTCGAAAAAAACGCCAAGGCCAGGCAGTAAATGTTCCTCTCCTCTTTGAATCGCATCTTCTACTACAGCTCGAATTTCAGATGCATTATTTCCTTTCATATTAGCTGATATTGCTTCTCGAATTTGAAAGTCCATTTTTCATCACTCCTCGAAATTATGTTCCCCAAACTCTCGCAAGCTATACATGAATTTGTTACTATTAAATAAAAAAGGCGGTTACATATAAATGAAACGAATTGAGTCCCAACAAAATGCGCTTGTGAAGCATTGGAAAAAACTATTAAGTGTTCGCAAAGAACGTGATAAAACAGGCGAATTCATAATAGAAGGTTATCATTTAGTTGAAGAAGCGATTAAACAAAAAGGAAATGTGCTAACGATTATAATAAGTGATAGTGCAGAAGTTCCTGTAAATTGGGACGTCGATAATTTAGAAATGGTTGAAATAAATGATGTCATAAAAAAAGAACTTGCAGAAACGGAACATACACAAGGTATATTCGCACATTGTAAGCAACAAACTGTGGATGAACAAGAACAAACAAAATGGAATCGTCTATTATTAATAGATGCAGTTCAAGATCCAGGAAATATTGGCACGATGATTCGCACGGCGGATGCTGCTGGTATTGATGCGGTGATTCTTGGAAAAGGATCAGCAGATGCTTATAATTCAAAAACTCTCAGATCTGCACAAGGTTCACATTTTCATGTTCCCGTTATAAAAGGTGATCTACATTCATGGGTAGATCAGTTAAAAGAGCGCCAAGTACCTGTGTATGGTACTGCTTTTGAAAACTCCACCCCATATAATGATGTTAAAAAAGACGATGCGTTTGCTTTAATCGTTGGTAATGAAGGAAGTGGCATCAACCCAGAACTGCTAGAAAAAACAGATCAAAACATTATAGTGCCACTTTTAGGACAAGCTGAATCACTAAATGTAGCAGTTGCAACTGGAATTCTTCTGTATAGTCTAACCTTAAAATAAATCATACTTGAAGAAATATTTAAAACTCCGTATAATAGAATGTAATTTGATAAATGAAAAAGCTGTCATCGGGAAAAGTATATATGACGATTCGAAAAAAGGGATTTTACACCTAGACTGAAAGTGTAAATAGAGAATGCATATAGAAGTTCACCCCGCTAGCTGCCACCGGGACCAGCAATTGCTGTAAAGGTGCGCCGGTGTAGAGCCGTTAATCGAATTGAGTGATTGCACTAATTATTGTGCAATAATCAGGGTGGTACCGCGAAATTAGTCCTCGTCCCTTTTATAGGGGCGGGGTTTTTATTTTGACTAATTTTAATCATCCAGAAACATGCTGATTGAAAATAGACCCTCAGGCGGATGTTACAGATTTTGTAAAATAGTTAATCGAGGCGAGCTCGATGCAAAATTTGGACCAATTACGCAAAGGCGAATTTGAATAAGGAGGATGTAAAACATGGAAGCACAACTTCAACAGTTAAAAGAAGAAGCGTTACAAAAGATCGAAGCTTCAATGAATGTGAAAGAATTAAATGATGTACGTGTTGCTTATTTAGGGAAAAAGGGACCGATTACGGACTTATTAAAAGGAATGGGTAAACTTCCTGCAGAAGAACGTCCGAAAATGGGGGCACTTGTCAATGTAGTGCGTGAAGAGGTAACAGAAGTGTTAGAGGCTCGCATGACATTACTTCAAGAGCAAGCAATCCAAGAACAATTAGCGAAAGAATCGATCGATGTTACTTTACCAGGTCGCCCTGTGAAAACAGGAAATCATCATCCACTTACTCGTGTTGTTGAGGAGATTGAAGATTTATTTATTAGTATGGGCTATGAAATTGCGGAAGGTCCAGAAGTAGAGAAAGATTACTACAATTTCGAAGCATTAAACTTACCAAAAGGACATCCAGCTCGTGATATGCAGGATTCTTTCTATATTTCGGAAGATATTTTACTTCGTACACATACATCACCAGTTCAAGCCCGTACGATGGAAGCAAAAGAAGGTAAGCCGATTAAAATCATTTGCCCAGGTAAAGTTTACCGTCGTGACAATGATGATGCGACACATTCACATCAATTCACGCAAATCGAAGGACTTGTTATTGGCGAAAATATTCGCATGAGTGATTTAAAAGGAACACTTTCTGTATTTGCAAAGAAAATGTTTGGTGACGATCGTGAAATTCGTCTACGCCCAAGCTTTTTCCCATTCACAGAGCCATCTGTTGAAATGGATATTTCTTGCTTCAAATGTGGCGGCAGTGGCTGTAACGTATGTAAGAAAACAGGGTGGATTGAAATTCTAGGTGCTGGAATGGTTCATCCAAACGTACTTGAAATGGCTGGCTATGATTCGAAAAAACTATCTGGATTTGCATTTGGTATGGGTCCAGAACGTATCGCAATGTTGAAATATGGAGTGGAAGATATTCGTCATTTCTATACGAATGATGTGCGTTTCTTATCGCAATTCCACCGATCAGAAGTGTAAGGAGGAAATGACATGTTAGTTTCTACGAAATGGTTAGCAGAATATGTGAATACACAAGGGCTTGATCCAAAAGAATTGGGTGAAAAAATTACTCGTTCAGGTATTGAAGTCGATGCAGTAATAGATCGTACGCAAGGAATGACGAATGTAGTTGTTGGGTACGTGAAAGAAAAAGTGAAGCATCCAGAAGCAGACAAACTAAATATTTGCCAAGTGGACGTTGGGGAAGAAACAACACAAATTATTTGTGGAGCTCCAAACGTTGCAGTTGGTCAAAAAGTAATCGTGGCTCGTCCAGGAGCAGTACTTCCAGGTGGAATAAAAATTAAAAAAGCAAAACTTCGCGGGGAAGAGTCGAACGGAATGATTTGCTCTCTTCAAGAGTTAGGAATAGAAGGACGTCTAGTTCCTAAAGCATATGCAGAAGGTATTTATGTACTTCCGGAAACAGCAACTCCTGGGGAAAGTGCACTTTCACTACTTGGATTAGAAGATACCATTCTTGAACTTGGCTTAACTCCTAACCGCTCCGATGCACTTAGTATGCTTGGTGTAGCTTACGAAGTTGGAGCTATCTTATCGGAGGATATGAAATATCCAGAAGCAACATACGGAGAAAGCAATGAGAAAGCATCAGATTACTTAAATTTACGAATCGATGCAATCGAAGAAAATCCAATGTATGTAGCAAAAGTAGTGAAAAATGTAGTTGTAAAAGAATCGCCACTATGGTTACAGCATCGCCTTATGGCAGCAGGTGTTCGTCCACATAATAACGTAGTCGATATCACGAACTACGTATTAATGGAATACGGCCAACCACTTCATGCGTTCGATTATGAACGATTAGAAACAAAGGAAATTGTCGTTCGTCTTGCAAATGAAGGAGAAAAAATTGTAACTCTTGACGATCAAGAACGTACACTTAAGTCGAATCATTTAGTAATTACAAATGGTAAAGTGCCAGTTGCAATTGCTGGTGTAATGGGTGGAGCTAATTCGGAAGTGCACGATGGAACAACGACTGTTGTGATTGAGTCTGCATATTTTGCTAGTGGATCAGTTCGTCAAACGTCAAAAGATCACAACTTACGCAGTGATGCGAGTGCTCGTTTTGAAAAAGGTGTAGATCCAAATCGTGTCATTTTAGCTGCGGAGCGTGCAGCAAGTCTTCTTGCTGAGCTTGCAGGTGGAGAAGTTCTAGCTGGTTCTGTTTTAGTAGATGAGTTAGACAAAACTCCTTTTGAAGTAGTAGTATCACCAGATTTTATTAATAATCGATTAGGTATGAAAATTTCGTTAGAAGACATGACTTCTATTCTAACAAGATTAAAATTTGATTACCAAGCAGCAAATGGCTATTTGTATATTAAAGCACCAACTCGTCGTCAAGATATTAAAATCCCAGAGGATATTGTGGAAGAAATTGCTCGTATGTACGGGTATGATGAAATTCCAATGACGTTACCAGTGGAAGAGTCCAAACCAGGTGGCTTAACTTCATATCAAGCTAAACGTCGCCAAGTTCGTGCTTATTTAGAAGGTGCAGGTCTTTATCAAGCAATTACGTATTCTTTAACATCAAAAGAAATGTCTCAGAAGTTTGCATTAGAAACTGCTCCTGTAACTGAATTATTAATGCCGATGAGCGAGGAAAGAAGCATCCTTCGTCAAAGTTTAATTCCGCATTTACTGGAAGCTGTGACATACAATACTGCACGCCAAGCTGAAACCGTTGCTCTTTATGAAGTAGGATCTGTTTTCTTAGGAGAAACAGAATCAGGCTTACCACACGAACAGGAGCATTTAGCTGCAGTAATCGCAGGTAAATGGGTAGATCATAGCTGGCAGGGTGAGAAAAAAGCAGTTGATTTCTTCGTATTAAAAGGAATCATTGAAGGATTAATGGGCTTACTCGGTCACTCAAAAGAGCTTACTTTTGAACGCACTGTAGTAGACGGATTACATCCAGGACGTACTGCTTTGATAAAATTAGCTGGAGAAGAAATTGGACTTATTGGACAATTACACCCATCTGAGCAAAAAGCACGTGATTTGAAAGAAACGTATGTAGTGGAAATGAATTTAGCTAAAGTATTAAACAAAGAAGTGGATGCATTATATTATGCTCCAGTTTCTAAATTCCCATCAATCACACGTGATATTGCATTAGTTGTAGACAGTGAAAAAGCAGCCGGCGAACTGCAAGCAATTATCCAATTATCAGGCGGAAGATTATTAAAAGGTGTACATCTATTCGACCTATATGAAGGAGAAAAAATGGAGCCAGGTAAAAAATCGGTTGCATTCTCCCTAACATACTTCGATCCAGAACGTACACTGACAGATGAAGAAGTAGTAAATGCACATAACAAAGTATTAAAAGCACTTGCAGAACAAGCAGGAGCGGAGTTAAGAGGATAGTAAATAAAAAAAAGAGTAGCACCAATTACTGGTGCTACTCTTTTATGTGTCTAAATTTGTTACCGAATAAAAAATGTGACCGGATAGAAAAATTTCTGACCGGATAGAAAAAAATATGACCGGATAGAAAAACTTCTGACCGGATAGAAAAACTTCTGACCGGATAGAAAAACTTCTGACCGCATAGAAAAAAATGTGACCAGATAGAAAAATTTCTGACCGAATAGAAAAAAATGAGACCGAATAGAAATATTCTTATAGCTGGCTGGGCTACCCATTTAAGTACATTAAACTATATTCTTCTTTTACGAATAGTCAGTACGATACCAAAAAGTACACCAATAAAAGACATAATGGAAATAATGAAATAAAACGAATGTCCACCTAATTCTTTATAAATATATCCTCCAGCATAAGAGGCGATTATACTTGATAGTCCAAAAAATAAGAGTGCGAGAACAGTTTGTCCAGTAGCACGCCATTCTTTTGGCATAATTTGATATAAGTATTGAATCGCAGCAGTATAAAAAATAGGAAAAGTAATCATCTGTAATAGTTGTACAAAGGTTAGAGCGATAGGGCTTGTAACAAATGCCGATGCTACAAAGCGTATAAAATAGAAGAATGTTGCAACAGTAATAATTTCAAGCTCTTTTCCTTTTCGGAGCCACCAAAAGCTTAATGCGAATATTATAATTTCACTTGTAGCGGATAAGAAAAAGGCGATTCCAACTAAGGAAGTATCCCCTCCAAGTGCTCGAATATGAATACCTAAAAATGTATCGTTCATACGTGCAGGTATGGAACTAATAAATACCAAAGCTAAAAACAAAAGCATTTCTTTATTTCTTAACACTTGTTTTAGTCCTGCCATTGTCACTGGTTTTGAAGAAGCTTGTACATCGGGCATACGCCAAACAATGCCAAATGAAATGAGCCCCAATATAACAAATAAAATAGACACACTGCTCATACCGAAATGATCCATTGCAAAGCCAACTATTAAGGATAACACCGCAAAGCCTAATGCTCCATATGTTCGGATGGATCCATAACTGACGCGCTCCATTTCAGAAACGGTAAAATTAAGGCTTTCTGTCAGTGGGTCAAGTGGCATTAGGAAGAAATAAACTAATAGCGCAAAAATAACAAGGAACACGAAGTTATCCACATTAAATAAAAAGTAACCGAAAACAGCTGTTAAAAAAACGAGTAGTAGCATTACCTTACGAATCGTCTTAGTCTTATCGGTTATAAACCCCCATAATGGTTGTGCAATCAATGTCACAACTCCACCGGTTCCAATAATTAAACCTATTTCACTTGCTGATAAACCTCGTTCACCCAAATAAACAGGTAAAAATGGAATAAAGAGTGCAAGTAAACCAAAAAACAAAAAATTATAACCTTTTAATAATACTTGTACTTTCAAAAGAAATTCTCCTTCTAAGGTAAATTTAATTACCATACATATTGAAGTTAACACCTTTGAATATTGTAACTGATTTTCGTAGTATATAAATACTTTTGGTAAAATAAACTAGTTCTAATAAAATAATACAAAATTCAGAAAAGATAGTCTGTTATAATTTAAATTATAGAAGAAGGGGAGACCTTGGAACAAGCTCTTATTCGTGAGGTTAAAGTAAAGGTAGGAGAAGTTGTATCAATAATTGTAAAGTTTGAACATAAGGGAGAACATGCTTTATTTATAATGTTTATATAGAAAATCATCCGTCCCATACATATTTCAACAATAGATCAATAAGTAAAGGAGATCTAATAGTGGACAATATTGATAAAAGAAATAAGTTAGATGATAGCCCTTTTAGTTATAAAATGACCAAAGATAATTCGGTCTTTCTTGGATATTACGGGAAACAAGTAAAAATATTAAAAGGAAAAGAAACTGAAAAGTTTTTAAAAAGAATAAATGATGCTAAAGATGAAAAAGAGGAGCAATTAATTTTAGCAAAAATCACTGGAAATTTTAAAAGGGGAAATGAGCGAAAAAAATAAAGGGGACTTTGAATGTTAAAAAGAAGATATGGAGATCGTACGGATTGGAAGAGGATTATTAAAAGAGAGTATGTACAAACCTACGTAGAGAAAGAAGAATTTATTGGAACTATATCTCTATTAAAATTAACTCAAGTGACAGAACCGTTATTTGTTCAGTATGGAGAGAAAAGATTATGTATTGTAGATGATGGATATACGTGGATGCAACACTTTCCAACAGACAAAAATTACTCATTAACAACGATGTTCGATGAAAATGGTGAAATTGTGCAATGGTATATAGATATTTGTTATCAAATCGGAATAGAAAAAGATGTTCCATGGTGGGACGATTTATTCTTAGATGTTGTTGTATTACCTTCTGGAGAAATTATTGTACTTGATGAAGATGAATTAGAAGATGCACTTACATGTGGCCGTGCATTTGGTGTTTAAGGTATATGTGTACAAAATGGTAAGCTACTTGTAATATATAAAAACGGTGGTCCTTACATAAATCGTTATGACCTACCGGGAGGCAGTTTGGAAGATAGAGAAAGTTTAGTAGTTGCCATGAAAAGAGAGTTTTTAGAGGAAACTGGATTTGAGGTCGAAATTATTAAAAATATAGGCATTACCGATTTCATGCTTGCTTCGGATTGGAGAGGTTTGACAGATGTTCACCATATTGCAGTATATTATTTAGTGAAGCAAATAGGGGGGCGTCTAATAAAACCCGAAAATTTTGAGGGGCAGGATTCACTTGGAGCAGTATGGGTTTCAGAGGATGAGATTTCGGCTGAAAATGCCTCGCCATTAGTATTGAAAGCATTTGAATGAATAAGAACAAATAACTTAGATTTAGAAGCAAATTACTATCCAAAGTGGAAAGTCAAAAAGGAGTAGATTGATATGCTAAAAAATGATGTTACAAAATTGTTAGATATAGATTACCCAATTATTCAAGCTCCAATGGCGGGGGGAATTACTACTTCGACATTAGTAGCAGCTGTTTCCAATAATGGAGCTCTTGGAATGATTGGAGCAGGGTATTTAGATGCAGATCAATTGCGCCAACAGATACGAGAGGTAAAGCAGTTAACATCCAATAATTTTGGTGTTAATTTATTTGTGCCGAACGAATTTGAACTAAAAGATGATGAAATAGTAATGGTGAATGAACTATTAAATCATTATTATGAGGAATTGAATATACCTATTGAAAAAGTGAATCTTCCTAATAAGGAGAAGTCATTTCATACATATATGGAACAAATACAAGTCATCATAGAAGAAAAGGTTCCTATATGTTCTTTTACATTTGGAGTACCAACATCAGATATAATGAAGAAGTTAAAACAACACAATATATTTTCAATTGGTACAGCTACAACACTGGTAGAGGCGGTTACAATTGAAAGACTTGGAATGGATGCAGTTGTAGTGCAAGGAAGTGAAGCAGGAGGGCATAGAGGTAACTTCATAAGTGGCATCGAAGAAAGTTTAATCGGCTTGATGTCATTGGTACCACAAGTTGTGAAGAATATAAGCATACCTGTTATTGCAGCCGGCGGCATAATGGATGGCAAGGGACTAATGGCAGCTTTGTGCCTAGGTGCTAAAGCTGTTCAAATGGGCACTGCATTCTTGACTTGTGAAGAGAGTGGAGCACATCCGATATATAAAGAAGCAATCCTTAATTCGAAAAGTGATGTTACGGCATTAACTCGTGCCTTTTCTGGTAAGTGGGCTAGAGGAATTAAAAACAAATTTTTATTGGAAATGCAAGAATACGAAGCTTCTATTCCTGTTTATCCAATTCAGAATGTGCTAACGCAATCAATTCGAAAAGCTTCTTCTGCCCAAAACAATAAAGAATATATGTCCTTATGGTCTGGTCAAAATTCAGCACTTGCTAGAAAAGAAACTGTAGAAGTGCTTATTAAGCGGGTCGTAGAAGAAGCTAATAGACTAAATAAAAATAAATAGTGAACAGAAAAATGCTGCAGACAAAAGTATGTATTTGTTTGCAGTATTTAATAATTGATCATTTAGGGGATCGGCAAATAATAATTGCACATAAATTAGTTTAACTTATTAGAAATATCATCCAATTTATTTGATATTCTAGTTAACAAAACGACTATATGTATAACAACTCCAACAACTACTCCAATTAGAGGTGCATAAAATCCTGCAAAAAATATAGCAATGATTGTTGGCACTATATATGCAAGTGCGATCAAACCATTCACTCCCTATTGCTCAAATTTTCAATACTCGTTAGATAGTAGCTATATCGTATTCATAATAAGGCTCTTCTTGCTCCGTATCATCAAACCATTTCATTCCTTTAAAAGTAAAACCAATCTTTTCTAAAATTTTTAAGGAGCCATTATTTTTAGGGCTTGCAGAAGCAGTAACGAGATGAACTTTCCCGTGATTTCTAGCTAGTTCCAAACAAGCTTTTGCAGCTTCCGTTGCATAGCCTTTTCCCCAAGAATTTTTACTAAAGTGATAGATTAATTCTACTTCATTTACTGAACTTGTCACATTAAATCCAGCGGAACCAAGAACTTCATTTGTTTCTTTTTCTTTTACAGCATATACCGATAAACCATTCACTTCATGACATTTACGATAACCTTCTAAAACTTGCAGTAATTTACCATGGGAGGTAGCGCCATCACATAATGCCATTACTTCTTCATCACCCCAAAATTGTTTAACGTACTCTAAATGATTATCCTCAAAAACACATAAATACAAACGATCCGTTTCGTATACTATTTCCATACAGTACCCCCTATTTTCAATACATTAATCCGGTTCTGTTATTCTGTTAAAATTTCTCAACGCTGTTTTTTATGATATACATCTTCATCATTTTATCATTGATAAATTGTTCTGAATATTAATTCTATATTTAATCTATAAAATTTTATCAAGAATAATAGAGATGAAAATTTTATCTGCACCATAAAAAAGCTAAATTTAGAAATGGTGATAAAATTTTGCTTATTATTTATTCGTTTTTTACAATAAAGCAAAAAATATCTGCGGTTTTAAAAAATACTACTGGATTGTAAAAGATCAGAATTTAGATACTGAAATTTTATAAAATAAATAAAACTATGGATATTAAACACTTTTCACTTATATATTTTATTTTATTTAGAAAATTGGCACGACTCTTGCATTATAAAAAGGTGTAAAACATAATTTCATCTACTTAGGAGGAACTAACAATGACAACACCAGAAATTTTATATTCCGTAAAAGCACAAAGAGGACCTGAGTTACGTTGTAAAGGGTGGAGACAAGAGTCCATTCTTCGAATGTTAGAAAATAATATGGAGAATGCAGAAAAACCAGAGGAGCTTGTGATTTATGGCGGGATCGGGAAAGCTGCACGTAACTGGGAGTCTTACCACGCAATTGTGAAATCATTAAAAGAATTAGAAGATGACGAAACACTTGTTGTGCAATCTGGTATGCCTGTAGCGATTTTCAAAACACATAAATATGCACCAACCGTTGTCATGGCTACGACAAACATTATGAAAGCAGATTGGCCAACATTTTATGATTTACAAGATAAAAACCTAACTATTTATGCAAACTATACAGCTGCACCATGGGAATATATTGGTACACAAGGAGTAATCCAAGGAACATTTGAAACTCTTTCTGCAATTGCTCGCCTACACTATAATGATTCACTTGTTGGGAAAATTCTATTAACTGCAGGTGCAGGAGGAATGGGTGGTAACCAAACACGTGCGATGACAATGCATGGTGGAGTAGCGATTCTTGTGGATGCAGACGTTAAAATCATCAAGAGAAGAATTGAAAAAGGATTTATCGATGAACTTGCAAGTTCACTAGATGAAGCGATCGCGAAAGCGAAAGAATATGCGGCAGCTGGAAAACCACTTGGTATCGCCGTAGTAGGAAACGCGGCAGATGTATTTGAAGAGGTGCTTGAAAAAGGCTGGTTACCAGATATTTCTACATCGATGACGCCAGGTCATGACCCAATCTCTTACTTGCCATCGGGATATACAGTAGAAGAAGCAGAACATCTTCGTGACACGGATCGCAATCTATATCTACAAAAAGGTCGCGAAACAATGATTCGGGAATTGAAAGCGCTTATTAAATTCATGGATCTAGGAGTTCATTCATTCGAATATGGGACAAGTCACCGAAAAGAATGTATCGATGCAGGAATGGACGAGAAAGAAGCGAAGCGTCTTCCAGGTTTCGTAGCGGAATATATCCGACCACTATTCTGTGAAGGCCGTGGACCGTTCCGCTGGGTTTGTCTATCAGGAGAAGCGGAAGATTTACGTAAAATTGACGATATGATTTTAGAGAAATTCAGCTATGATCATTTAGTAACACGTTGGATTAAGCTGGCGAAAAAACATATCCCAATAGAAGCACTACCAGCACGTATTTGTTACATGGGCTTTGGTCAACGTAAAGCATTTGCATTAGAAGTAAACGATATGATTCGTCGTGGGGAATTAGCTGGACCAGTCGCGTTCTCTCGTGACAATCTTGACTCCGGTTCTATCGTGAATCCAACATTTGAGTCCGAAAACATGAAAGACGGCAGTGATCTAATCTCTGACTGGCCAATGTTGAATGGACTATTAAACGCAGTCGGCATGTGTGACTTAATCGCAATCCAAGCAAACTATTCGATGGGTGAAGCAGTTCATACAGGTGTAACGATGGTTGCGGATGGAACAGCAGAATCGGATATGAGACTGGAAGTAGCAATGACTGTGGACTCTGGAATTGGTGTCGTTCGTCACGCACAAGCAGGTTATGAAATCGCTCAAGACGTTGCGAACGGTAAAGGGAAGTTAACAGAGGAAAGCATTAAAATTCCATTATGGTGGAAACGGGAAGCAACATTCGGACCGAAGGATCTCCAAAAAGCAGAAGTGAAGGCTTAATATATAAATAAATTAACAAAAGAAAAACAGCTCGGAATTTGATGAAAGAATTCCGTGCTGTTTTTTTCTTATACTGTAGGTTTTTCTAAATCATGCTTTTTAATATGATATTGCAAGCTTTGCCTAGTGATGCCAAGTTTTTTTGCAGCCTGAGAAACATTCCAGTCTGACTGGATTAATGTTGTTTCAATAAGTTGCTTTTCCGAACTTTTAAAGATTTTTTTCATTGGTCTTTGCATTTCATTACTTTGATCCATAGTGTCATTAGAATGTACCATTAGTATTTTCCCACGCATATAGGAAGGGAGGTGCTCCACTTCAATTGTTACAGCATTTTCAGGAACCCGAATTATTAAATTTTCTATGAGATGTTCTAACTCACGAATATTCCCTGGCCATGAATAATGAAGTAAACATTTTTGAAGTGTATTCGAAAGATCTGGAACTGTTTTAGTTAACTTTACTTGAAATGCCTTTAAAAAGTAATCAATAAAAAAATGTACATCTTCTTTCCGTTCTCTCAGTGGAGGAATGAAAAGGCTTGTATGTGCAATTCGGTAAAATAAGTCTAGTCGCATTTTGTTTTCAGCAATTAGTTTTTCTGGATCTTCGTTGCATGCACTAATAACGGTACACTTTACAGGTGCCACATCATTAGAACCTACTTTTCGAACTAATCGCTCTTGTAAAACTCGCATTAGTTTTGTTTGTAAAGTAACCGGCATTGAATTTATTTCATCTAAAAAGAGTGTTCCATCTTGAGCGTATTCAAACAAGCCAATTTGGTCTGTAGCACCAGTAAAGGCACCTTTTACAGTTCCGAACAAAGTGCTTTCAAGTAAATTTTCAGGAATAGCAGCACAGTTTATGGCAACAAAAGGTTTATCCGCTCTAGGACTATGATTATGCATACTTTGTGCGAATAATTCTTTACCAGTGCCTGTCTCTCCAACAATTAAAGTATCCGCATTATGTATAGAAACATTTTGAGCTTCCTTGATAAGGTCTAAAAGTACAAGACTTTTACCTTTTATATCATTAAACGTAAAAATTGTTCCGTTCTTTGAATGGGCTTTTTCTTCACCTTTAATGTTTGCTTGTCTTTTTAGTTCAATTGTTTGATGAAGGCGGTCTTTCAGTTTTGATTCATTCGTACTTAATGAAAATACAGAAATAATTTTTCCATCTTTTTGAATTGGATATGTGCTGTAGTTAACATATTTTGGTATTCCATTAACGGTTGAATGCGCACGGTACCTTGAGTAAATTGGCTTTCCTGTCTTAAATGTGTGTCGATGCTCAGAATATTGTGGATTGTAATTGTATACGGACCATAAATGTTTACCAAGTATTTCTTGACTTGATAAGCCCTCCATTTTTTCTTGCGCATCATTATATAAAGTAATTTCTCCTTCAGAGTTGCTCATCATGACACCTTCATCAAGAGACTCAATTATTTTCTCTAAACAATATAACCGCTCATCCGTTGCTGTAGATTCTTTATTAATTTCTTTTAGACATAGGAAAATATATGTATCGTCCATAGAGAATACTTTAACGTCAACAGAAAACTTTTTGTCATTTATATCAAGGAGAAATGTATCACTATCGTTAAAATGCTTCTTATTGTAGCCAATTAATTGAATGATAGAATCACCTTTTATAACTTTTATAGGAAGCCCCTCTTTTATGTCATACCAAAGAATTTCAAGGTCCTCGTTTATAGCTATTACTCCATCCACAAAACTTCTAACTATTGATCCGATTGTTGAAACAGTCAAAATATGATTTCTCCCTTCCATTATAAAATTATCAATAGTATAGCATAATTCAGATTATTTAGAAGAGTCTGCATGTAAAAAATATCTGCACCTCTATAAAATGCCTAATAATCTATGTATTTTCATTATTTTGAATAGTTTTTAGATAATTCTTAAAATTTATCTGCGGCATTGATAATTTTTTTGCATGCAAATCGTAAGTAGAAATTACTTATTAATAAAAAGAAAGCTTAAAAGACTTAGAAATAGCTAAATATTTCACTTGTTTTTCGTGAATTTAGAAAATTGGCACGACTCTTGCATTATAACAGGGTGTAAAACATAATTAATTTTTTTTAGGGGGATTAATAATGACAACACCAGAAATTTTATATTCCGTAAAAGCACAAAGAGGACCTGAGTTACGTTGTAAAGGGTGGAGACAAGAGTCCATTCTTCGAATGCTAGAAAATAATATGGAGAATGCAGAAAAACCAGAGGAACTTGTGATTTACGGTGGGATCGGGAAAGCTGCGCGTAACTGGGAGTCTTACCACGCAATTGTGAAATCATTAAAAGAATTAGAAGATGATGAAACACTTGTTGTGCAATCTGGTATGCCAGTAGCGATTTTTAAAACCCATAAATATGCACCAACCGTTGTCATGGCAACGACAAACATTATGAAAGCAGATTGGCCAACATTTTATGATTTACAAGATAAAAACTTAACAATTTACGCAAACTATACAGCTGCTCCATGGGAATATATCGGAACACAAGGAGTAATCCAAGGAACATTTGAAACACTTTCTGCGATTGCTCGCCTACACTACAACGATTCACTTGTTGGGAAAATCCTTTTAACTGCAGGAGCAGGGGGAATGGGTGGTAACCAAACTCGCGCGATGACAATGCATGGTGGAGTAGCGATTCTTGTGGATGCAGACGTGAAAATCATCAAGAGAAGAATTGAAAAAGGATTTATCGATGAACTTGCGGGTTCACTGGATGAAGCAATCGCGAAAGCAAAAGAATATGCGGCAGCTGGAAAACCACTTGGTATAGCCGTCGTAGGAAATGCGGCAGATGTATTTGAAGAAGTGCTAGAAAAAGGTTGGTTACCAGATATTTCTACATCGATGACTCCAGGCCATGACCCAATCTCTTACTTACCATCTGGATATACAGTAGAAGAAGCGGAACATCTTCGCGACACAGACCGCACTTTATATCTACAAAAAAGTCGTGAAACAATGGTTCGTGAATTGAAATCGCTTATTAAATTCATGGATCTAGGCGTTCATTCGTTCGAATATGGGACAAGTCACCGTAAAGAATGTATCGATGCAGGCATGGACGAAAAAGAAGCAAAGCGTCTTCCAGGTTTCGTAGCGGAATATATCCGTCCACTTTTCTGTGAAGGACGCGGACCGTTCCGCTGGGTTTGTCTATCAGGAGAAGCCGAAGATTTACGTAAAATTGACGATATGATTTTAGAAAAATTCAGCGACGATCATTTAGTAACACGTTGGATCAAGCTTGCGAAAAAGCATATTCCAATTGAAGCATTACCTGCACGTATTTGTTACATGGGCTTTGGTCAACGTAAAGCATTTGCATTAGAAGTAAACGATATGATTCGCCGTGGGGAATTAGCTGGACCAGTCGCTTTCTCCCGTGACAATCTAGACTCCGGCTCTATCGTGAATCCAACGTTTGAATCCGAAAACATGAAAGACGGCAGTGATCTAATTTCTGACTGGCCAATGTTGAACGGGCTATTAAACGCAGTCGGCATGTGTGACTTAATCGCGATCCAAGCAAACTATTCCATGGGTGAAGCAGTTCATACAGGTGTAACGATGGTTGCGGACGGAACAGCGGAATCAGATATGAGACTGGAAGTAGCAATGACTGTGGACTCTGGAATCGGAGTTGTTCGTCATGCGCAAGCAGGGTATGAAATTGCGCAAGACGTTGCGAATGGTAAAGGGAAGTTAACAGAGGAAAGCATTAAAATTCCATTATGGTGGAAGCGGGAAGCAACATTCGGACCGAAAGATCTTAAAGAAAAAGCGAAAGTATAAGTTTTTGAAAAAAGTAAGGATGAGATTAATGATCTTTCCTTACCTTTTCTCTAATCATAAAAGTTTAATTTTCTATTCTTGACTAATGGATTTGAAAAATCGACTAAATCTAAGGGGATTATTAAATGAAGAAGAATATATTTCTAACAATTGTTATGATTTTTTCTCTAATCTTAGCGGCTTGTGGTACAAATGATGCTAGTGCAGGCGAGGGTAATAATTCAGGTGTAGAAAAGAAAAAACTTAAAGTAGCGACAGAGGCAAACTATGCACCATTTGTCTATTTAGACAAAGGTGAAATTACAGGTTTTGACGCAGACTTCATGAAAGCGGTTGCTAAAGAAGCAGGTTATGACATTGAGCTAGTAAATGTGGGCTGGGACCCTTTGTTTGTAGAAGTTAAAGATAAGCTATCAGACTTAGGGATATGTGCAATTACTATTAATGATGAGCGAGAACAAACATATGATTTTTCGGTGCCTTATTATTTATCAACAAACGAAATTCTAGTTCCTGAAGGTAGTGATATCGAAAGCGCTGCAGATTTAAAAAATAACAAGGTAGTTGCTGTGCTTGGTGGCACAACAGGACAAGAAGCAGTTGAAAGTATTCTTGGGAAAAATAATAAAAATATTAAAAAATTCGACAATAACAATCTAGCTATTTTGGAAATGATCAGCGGTGGTGCGGATGCAGTTGTTGCTGATAATGCGGTAGTGGAAGAATATGCAAAAAACAATCCAGATAAAAAGCTAGTAGTTATAAAAGATGAAGAAGGCTTTGAGAAAGAGTTTTACGGAATTATGTTTCCAAAGGGTAGTGTACTTAAAAAGGATTTTGATGTAGCTGTTTCAAAAGTATTAGAAAATGGTACGTATGCAAAAATATATGAGCAGTGGTTTGGAGCAGAGCCAGACGTCGTGACACTGTTAGAGCAACAGAAAAAGAACTAAAGTGATCAAATTGCGTAACTCCCAAAGAGTAGTTGCGCAATTTTGGTTCTAATGAGGGGGGACATCAATGGATTTTAGACTAGATATTATCGTAGAATATATTCCTTTTTTTCTTAAAGGTACGTTACTCACAATCGGTTTGTCGATTGTAGGGATACTAATAGGAACTGTACTAGGGTTATTAATTGGCTTAGGGAAAATGATGCGTAACAAGATCATCTCGTTTATATGTAATTGTTATATTATATTTTTCCGTGGAACACCATTATTTGTCCAAATATTATTAATTCACTTTGGTGTAGTGCCTATGTTAATAGGACACACAAACGGTATAGTGGCTAGTATTATTGCACTTTCCTTGATTGCTGGTGCTTATATATCAGAAATTTTCAGAGCAGGTATTCAGTCAATTGATAAAGGCCAAATGGAAGCTTCCCGATCACTTGGTATGAATCATATTCAATCGATGAAAGATGTTATTTTGCCACAAGCATTTAAAAGAATGATTCCCCCTTTAGGGAATGAATTCATCGTGCTAATAAAAGAATCATCTCTAGCGGCAATCGTTGCAACTCCTGAGCTAATGTATTACGGTCGAGCGCTAGCAAGTCAATATTACCGTGTATGGGAGCCATACCTAACAGCTGCGCTTATTTATCTCGTGTTAACTACTTCTTTGAGTTTCTTATTAAATCGTCTTGAAAGAAGGTTGGCAACAGAATGATTCAAGTGAAAAATTTGAAAAAATCGTTTGGTGATAATGAAGTTTTAAAAGATATTAATGCATCCATTAAACCAAAGGAAGTAGTGGTGGTAATTGGGCCATCAGGATCAGGAAAATCTACTTTTTTAAGATGTTTAAATTTACTTGAGACTATTACTGACGGTCATGTATTAATAGAAGGAATCGATATTACTGATAAGAAAACAGATATTAATAAAGTCAGAACAGAGGTAGGAATGGTATTCCAACAATTTAATTTATTTCCACATAAAACTGTAATAGAAAATATAATGCTCGCTCCAATGAGGGTAAGGAAGCTATCAGCAGAAAAGGCTGAAGAAAGAGGCTTGGAACTTCTTCGTAAAGTAGGGCTTAAGGAGAAGGCAAATGCCTATCCTGATTCTTTGTCTGGCGGACAAAAACAGCGAGTTGCTATTGCAAGAGCACTTGCAATGGAGCCTAAAATAATGCTTTTTGATGAGCCAACATCAGCATTGGATCCAGAAATGGTTGGTGAAGTTCTAGAAGTTATGAAACAACTAGCTCTTGAAGGTATGACTATGGTAGTTGTAACACATGAAATGGGTTTTGCTCGTGAAGTGGGTGATCGAGTTTTATTTATGGATGGTGGCTTTATCGTGGAAGAAAATATTCCTAAAGAGCTATTTGAGAAACCGCAGCAAGAAAGAACAAAGTTATTCTTAAGTAAGGTTTTATAATCAGGTCGGAAAGCGAAGTTAGGAGAAATACTTAATGTGTCAAGGAATGAATAATGAATAGTTTTCAGGAATCAATGGAAGACCAGAAAATTACCAGTGGTGAAAACAGAAGATTTACTCATTCAAAAACTTTTTCAAATTCTTCTCCTTTAGTGCAATAGAAATATTTTTAAGAACAGTACTAACGCTCATTATTGTTACACCACTTGCATTTTTATTTCTTTAAACTTATCAACAAAAGTTAGTTTGGTAGTGAAAGGAGTTTTTTGAATGAAAACAAAAGTTGATTTAATCATTAGCAATGCGGCTGAAGTAATAACCTGTACTGGTGAAGGCATGGCAGGAATTAACGTTCTAAAGAATGTTTGGATTGCAGTTAAAGATGACAAAATCGTTGGAGTAGGTTCAAAAGAGGAAATTAGCAATAATTTTGATATAAAAGAATCAAAATTTATTGATGCAACTGGGAAAGTAGTTGCTCCAGGGTTTGTGGATTGTCATACACACCTTGTTTTTAATGGAACGAGAGTAGAGGAGTACGCTGCTAAATTAACTGGAAATGATCCTGAAAAACTAAAAGAGCTTGGAATAACTACAGGACCTAACCGAACGATTGAACTTACACGAGATGCCTCGGAAGAAGATTTATTCCAACAATCGAAGAAACGAATGTTATCCATGCTAAACTACGGGATTACAACAATTGAAAGTAAAAGTGGTTATGGTTTAACGACAGAAAGTGAAATTAAAATTCTAAAAGTGGGAAGAAGATTGGATAAAGAGACTCCAGTCGATGTACTTAATACTTTTTTAGGAGCTCATGGATTTCCAAAAGGTATGTCAAAAACTAAATACCTTGATGTAATTATCAATGAAATGATTCCGCAGGTTGGTGAATATAAACTTGCAGAGTTTTGTGACGCTTGGTGCGATGAAGGGTATTACACTGCGGAGGAATCCAAGCAAATTTTAGAAACGGCTTTGCAATATGGAATGAAACCCAAATTACATGCAGATGCATATTCATACATCGGTGGCTCTGACCTAGCAGTAGAAATGAACATGGTTTCTGTAGATCATCTAAATTACACACCTGAGGATGTAATGGAGAAACTCGCTAAATCAAATGTAACAGGTGTTTTAATGCCAGCGCTAGATTTTGCAGTTGGCCATAAAAAACCATTTGATGCTAGAAAAATGCTTGATTTAGGGATGAAAATAGCTCTTGCAACTGATCTTTGCCCTGCTTGCTATACAGAATCCATGCAATTTGTCATTAACCTAGCATGCCGATTATATAAATTCACAGTAGAAGAAGCAATAAAAGCGGCTACATATGGCGGAGCACAAGCGCTAAATTTAATAGATCGAGGAGTAATACAAGTTGGTAAACTAGCAGACTTGCAGATTTGGGATATTCCAACTTATAAGCATGTTGCATATGAACTTGGAACAAATATTGTAGAAACAGTTATTAAAAGTGGAAAAGTTGTAGTAAGTAGATAAAATAATTGGAGGTTTTACAATGATACAAAAACGATTCGCTACCTCTGCAGAACAAGTAAATGAAGATCGTTTATTGGAATTATTTCTTGAACTTGCAAAAATAAATGGACCAAGTTCGAAGGAACAACTTGTAGCGGATTATTTAATTAAAGCGTTAACAGAACTTGGCTTTACACTTGAATTTGATGAAGCACATAAAAAATTTAATGGAGAAGTAGGTAATTTGATTGCATGGAGAGAAGGGACGGATTCATCGATTCCTCCACTGTTTTTCTCCACACATATGGATACAGTGCTTCCGACAGAAGGCCTAAAACCAGTAATAAAAGATGGTATTATTTATTCTGATGGGACAACGATTTTAGGTGCAGATGACCGTGCAGCATTAGCCTCATATTTAGAAGCAATTAGAGCTGTTATTGAAAGTGGCATTCCACATGGTCCTATAGAATTTGTATTAACTGTGAATGAACAACCAGGACTTGTTGGAGCAACACATATGGATTATAGCAAAGTAAAGAGTAAGGATGGTTATATATTTGATAGCAGTGGGGACGTTGGTCAAATTATATTAAAGGGCCCATATAGTAGTAGAATTTGGTTAACAGTTGAAGGAAATGCAGCTCATATTGCACTAAATGCAGAGGAAGGGAATAGTGCATTTCTTATTGCTTCAAAAGGATTGTTAAACATGAACCTTGGAACAATTGATGATGAGACACTTGCCAATATTGGCATTATTGAAGGCGGAGAGCTAACATCAATTATACCTGGTAAAGTAATGATTGCAGGGGAAGTTCGTAGTTTTTCAAAAGAAAAATTAAAAAAGCAATTGCAGCATATGGAAGATGTTATGGGAGAAGCAGCAGAGAGAAACGGCGGTAAATTGACAGTCAGAATTGAGAAAAAATATAGCGGCTTCAATATCCCAGAAGATCACATTTTAACAAAAACAGTTGAAACTGCTGCACATAATATAAAAGTCAATCCGTACTTAACGGAAACTCTTGGCGGCGCTGATACGAATGTGTTAAATGAGAATGGATTAACATGTATTACGCTAGGAAATGGTTTCCAAAACATTCATTCTTTTAGAGAATGCCTGAGTGTAGAAAACCTAATAAATACTGGTCGACTTACGGCGGGATTAATTGAACAATGGTACACCAATCATAAAAAAGAGTAATTTTCTATAGTTATCTGTTTAATGAAAACTTATAGTTTATAACATACAACATACAGGAGTGGGCATACATGACGAATGAAAAATTAGTAGAATTAGATGGTCTTACATTAGACAGACATAAAATCGAAAACGTTGTTTATGGATCAGCAAAAGTAGTAGTTCCTGAAGCAGATTTAATCCGAGTTCGAGCAAGTCGCGAACGAATTGAAAAACAATTAAGAGATGGAAAAGTTATTTACGGAGTTAATACGGGATTTGGAAAATTAAGTGACATTGAAATAGAAAAAGAAGATATTGCTAAGTTGCAATTAAACTTACTTCGTGCAGATGCAGTTGGTGTAGGTGATCCACTGCCAACTCCAATAGTACGGGCGATGATGACGCTGCGTGCAAATGCGCTTGCGAAAGGATTTTCAGGAATTAAAGAAGATACACTTTTATTATTAGTCGAGATGATTAATAAAGGTGTTCATCCAGTAGTTCCGAGTAAAGGATCAGTTGGTGCTAGCGGCGATTTAGCTCCATTATCTCATATCGCAATTGTTTTAATTGGTGAGGGGAAAGCAGAATACAAAGGAGAGATTCTTTCAGGTGGAGAAGCATTAAAGAGAGCTGGACTAAAGCCAGTTACTTTAGAAGCAAAGGAAGGACTTGCATTAATTAATGGAACACAAGCAATGACTGGAGTAGGAGTTGTCGCTATTAATGAGGCAGAGCGTCTTGGTTTAGCTGCAGATATGGCTGCTTGTTTAACGATGGAAGCTCTTCAAGGAATAATTTCTGCATTCGATCCTGAATTATTAGCAGTTCGCCCCCATCCAGAGCTAGAATTCGTTGCTTCTCGAATGAGAAATTGGTTAGAAGGAAGTAAACGTATTACCCATCAAGGGGAAGTTCGAATGCAGGATGCATATTCGATTCGTTGTATTCCACAAGTACACGGGGCATCTTGGCAAGCATTTAATTATGTAGATGATAGATTAAAAGTTGAAATTAATTCTGCGACAGATAACCCTGTAATATTAGAAAACGGAGAGATTATTTCTGGAGGTCATTTCCATGGTCAGCCGATTGCGCTCGCTATGGATTTCTTGAAAGTAGGAGCTGCAGAATGGGCTAATATTTCGGAGCGTCGAACAGAACGACTTGTGAATCCACAGTTAAGTGGCTTATCACCATTTTTAGCAATGGATCCAGGTTTAGAATGTGGCTTGATGGTAGTTCAGTATGCGGCAGCGGCTCTTGTCTCGGAGAATAAAGTTTTAGCTCATCCAGCAAGCGTTGACTCTATTCCTACTTCGGCTAACCAAGAGGATCATGTAAGTATGGGGACAATTGGATCACGTCAAGCGCGAGAAATTATTCATAATAGTGCTCGTGTAATAGCGATTGAACTAATCTGTGCTTCTCAAGCTATTTACTTAGAAAAAGCGGAAAACCAATTAGCTCCAGCAACAAGAAAATACCTAGAAATCGTACGAGGAATTTGCCCTCCATTAGACGGTGACCGAGCGATTTCTGACCAAATGGAAGAACTGGCACAATATATCTTACGAGCAGACGACTTAAAATAATCCTAGGAAAACCGATTTTAACTGTTGATATATAAAGAACAGTTAGGATTGGTTTTTTTCAGAGAGAATGTATGAACCGTTACTTTGCTTTAATTATTAATAGAGGAAGTGCGAGTAGAGAAAAATAAGCAGTTGTTATTGATAAAGATGCGCTGAGCGGACGAAATTGTATCTTCGTCCGCTTTTAAAAAAGTAGGAAGGTATCTTATCTCTCATTATCCAAAAAAGCATCATGTCTTTATTCATTCCAAGAGGGAGACGGACAAACATACGCCACAAGATTATCGAAAAAAGTGTAGCTGGAAGTGACGCAGTCACTTCCAGCTACACAATTCCAACTGTAATAGTTGAAGCAGATGTTACATCCAAAGCAACCTAAAAATAGCGAAGACAAGATGCACTTAAATGGCACTTGTGCTTTTTACAAAGATAAGAAATTATATGCAGTTGGATGCTAGGAATCCAGTATTCATAGCGCTTAGCAGTGCTTTCTATTTGTGGCTGGAAGAAGGAAAAATAGATAGTATCCATACCTAAAGAAGCGAAACCGCGTCCGAAAATGTATCTTCGGACGCTATTAAAAGAGTAAGACAGGATTTTATCATTAATTATCCAGACCAAAAGCATTATGTCTTCACATATTCCAAGAGGGCGAAGGACAAATATCCGCCATAAGATTACCGAAAAAGGCTCGTGAAGTGACGCAGTCACTTCACGAGCCATACTTCTCTGGTAATAGTATAGCTGAGGTTTAGTCCAAAGCACTCTGGAAATAGTAAAGAACAAGATGCACTTACAGTCGCTTGCGTTTTTCTTATTTGAATACCTAACTTTCTTTTATTATTCTCATTTATACACTTATCTCTTTACGACGGCTTGCGGGAGGAATATTTAATTCCTCACGATATTTACTAATAGTTCGCCTTGCAATTGTAATCCCTTTTTCGTTATTAAAGTGATTTGCAATTTGTTGATCAGAAAAAGGCTTACATTTATTTTCTTTCTTTATGATATTTTCTAAGAGTAATTTAACTTCTGTCTGGGAAATTAAATTTCCATCGTTTGTTTCTAGCTTAGAAGTAAATAATTTACGAAGGTCAAATGAACCTTTAGGTGTTTGTATGACTTTATTAGTAGTTGCTCTACTAACTGTTGACTCATGCATTTCTATCTCACTGGCAACTTCTTTTAAGGTTAAAGGCTTCAGTGAACTGAAGCCTTCTCTGAAAAAGCTTTCTTGTTTTTTTATTAAGACTTCGACTATTTTTAAAATGGTCAAACGGCGCTGTTCTATACTACTTAGCAACCATTTGTAGTTTGCGAATTGATTGTTAATATATTTGGATGTTTCATCTTTAACATTCATCAAGTCCGAGTACTGATTGTTAAAATGGATTTCGGGTAGATAACTTTCGTTTAAGTAATAAATAAGTTTGTCATCTTTAATTTCAACAACAATGTCCGGAACTAAATATTCTACTGAAAAATCTGAAATACCAATGCAAGGAGTTGGATTTAGTGTTCGAATGAATTCATACGTTTTTTTTACACTTTCTAACGAAATTTTCATACAACGAGATATGTCATTCCACTTTCTATTTGCTAATAATTCTAAGTGATTTTCAATAAGTCTTTTTGCTAATTTTTCTTCCGGATAATTGTAAGTTATTTGCAAAAGCAAAGATTCCCTTATATTTCTTGCACCTAATCCAATAGGTCCAATCTGTTGAAGAAGATGAATCCCTCTCACTACAGTTGCTTCATCAAATGGCTCATAATTAGTTAACTGTAAAAATCCACTATCATCTAGATTGTGTATAAGATATTTTACAAGTTTCTGATCCTCTTCCATTTTGAATAGTAACTTTGCTTGTTCAACTAAGTTATGTCTCATATTAATGTCACTACTTTGTGCGTAGTCTATAAGTTGTTGGGAGGAGCCAGTTAATATAGTTTTTCCATGTGATCTCTCTGGAATTAAAAAGTCTTGAGGTTGCTCTTCCAATTCGATTAATGGATTTTGTAACTCTTGCTCCTTTATGTATTGATAAAGATCGAAAGTGGAGAATTGCAATAATTCAATAGCTTGTTTTAATTGAAAAGTCATGACTAAACTTTGTTCTTGTTTTTGTGTAAGTATGAGTTCCATAGTATACCTCCTCATTTTGTCTTACGTTAATTTGAGAACGCTTACATTATGACATCCTTAATTATACTACAATTTTCGACATGTTTTAATAGAAATAAATGAATATTAAGAATTATTTTAATGTAATTGAATGACGTATTATTTCAACTTCTTAGCACTACGTTATTTGCTTTCCTCAAGGCGATCGACGAGTCTTGGGCAAACAAGATGTTGGTCATGAAGGCGTCGCCTCAGAATACTTATTAAGGCAATTGGAAACTGAGAAAAAATAGGTAGCAACTATGGATAAAGAGGAGGAGATGGCTTTTTTCTGCCATGCAAACATCGGAAGCTATTTCCTTTTAAAAAGTTGTTTTTTATCTCTTCATCCCCAATAGTGCACAAGTTGATTGAAACGGAGGTGGCGAAGGCTCCGCAGGAACGCAGTGTCGAGGAGAATGAATCCTTGCCCCCGAAAAGCGTCCACCATAACGGAATCAACGGTATTTATGGTTACTCTTCTAAAAAAAGAATGGGTGTCATTTCGCTTGGTTTTCTTAATTTTAGAAGAAAAAAGTGATTAATGTTTTGTTGAAATGAGTGTTAAATCATTGTGTTTCTTATAAAATTGGAATTAGTTAAAATGAAAATACTTTTATCTAGATTTTTTAATATCTTTTCTTGTTGGCAATTGTAATTGCCTTTTGGGTATTAGCAAAATGCCACTTCGTAATGGTTTTTAAAAATGTTTCTCCATGTTTTAAAAGAATTTTTGCTGCAATTTCGTCGACTTTTGAGCTTGCTCCTTTCGGAATAGTCGTATTTGCAATTTCACTAAGACGGTCCATTTCTTTCAAAAAAGCATATCTTGCAATAATGGATGCAGCTGCAACAGATACATGCAACTGTTCAGCTTTTGTAGAAAACAATACATTTTCACGAACGATTTCTTTTTCCGTTTTAATATGATTATAGTAAATGCCTCTTTCAGCAAACTGGTCTATTAATATATATGCAGGTTTATCCGGATTCATTTTATTCAACACATGTTTAAGTGCTTGGTTGTGCATAAGGGCTTTTATTTTCCCTTGGGACCAACCTCGACTTTGAATGTTGTTATATTTTTCATTTTTTAAAATGAGCACACTATGGGTTAAAGTAGCCATTAAATCTGGAGCCATTTTCCTCATAACATCATCCGTTAACATTTTTGAATCTTTTACACCAAGTTCTTGTATCAATTCAATTTGATCTGAGCGAACATAACAAGCTGCTACTGTAATTGGACCAAAATAATCACCAGTCCCCGTTTCATCTGATCCAATGACTGAGAAAGAGGAGAAGTTGGGTGGTAATGTGTCTCCTTTTGTAGCACTACTAAAAACCTTTTCTATTGATGCATTGGAGATTCCTCCCCATAAGGAAACTTCACGGGAAGCACCATTTCCTTGAAACATTACTTTACCAGACTTATAAATAGTAATAGCTGTATCCGAGAGTTTTGCAGCAAATAATACTCCAGGAGCAGATCGTTCAACTTTATATTGTGCGTAATGAGCTTTCACTTTTTCTATTTCATTAGGTTGCATTACTAAAACTTCATTTGACATTCGTTCGTTCCTTTCTTCACATCACAATCTATTTCGTGTTATTATTATTAATAGGATTTTCTGGGGGAGGGATCATCTTTGTCAGAACAACAAAAAACGAGAATTTCTGTTGATATATATGGACAGAATTATAAAATGGTAGGTTCCGAAACTTCTGGTCATATGCGTCTTGTTGCCTCCATGGTAGATGATAAAATGAGAGAAATACATTCTCATAACGGTAAATTAGATATTGCTAAATTGGCAGTGTTAACAGCCGTCAATGCAGTAAACGATTACATAAAAGTAAAAGAACAATTAGAACTTCTAGAAGAAGAATTGAAAAAGTTAAAGGACTGAAAAAATGTTAGATATTCTGATTTTAATATTACTTGTCGCTGGTTTTATAACTGGCGCAAAACGAGGGTTAGTTGTACAACTCATTCACATGACTGGTTTTATCATCGCACTCATCGTTTCTTATACTTATTATAAACCACTTGCAGAGAAATTTGTTTTATGGATTCCATTTCCTGCTGTAACTACCGGGTCTAAGCTTACTATAGCTGTAGAGAGTTTAGATTTAGACCAAACCTTTTATCGTATTATTGCGTTTGCGCTTATATTTATGGTCGTCAAATTTGCACTTCATTTATTAGCGTCGATGTTTGATTTTTTAAAGTATTTGCCTATACTTGGTTTTATAAGCAATATGATTGGGGCAGTTTTAGGATTTATTGAGTTTTATTTCATTATTTTTGTGTTATTGTACATTTTTGCTTTACTACCTATCGATATTATTCAAAGTTTTATATCAAAATCTAGTTTAACGTCTTGGATTCTTAATCACACGCCACTACTATCAGAGACAGTGAAAAATTGGTGGTATATCTATATCGAAAAATAACTTCTCTCAGTAGAGGGGAGTTTTTTTTCGAATGAAAGGGGTTCTATGGATGGATAAAAAGACTATTATTCGCACATTGGAAAAAATTGCTCTATACATGGAATTACAAGGAGAAAATCCTTTTAAAGTTTCAGCATTTCGTAAAGCTGCACAAGTATTAGAACTAGATGCACGTAGTCTTGCTGAAATGGATAATATTTTGTCTTTAAAAGGAATTGGTGCTGCAACTGGTGCGGTTATTAAGGACTTAATAGATGAAGGCCATTCTTCCTTGTTAATAGAACTTCAAAAAACGGTACCTAGTGGACTACTTCCTATGTTAAAAATACCAGGACTTGGCGGGAAGAAAATAGCTAAGCTTTATAAGGAATTACAAATTGATTCGATAGACGCTTTAAAAGAAGCTTGTGTGGCAAAGAAAGTACAAACTTTAGAAGGATTTGCTGCGAAGACAGAAGAGAAAATATTAGCTGAAATTGAAAGCTTCCAATCGAAGCCAGAAAGAACAGCAATTTGGCAGTTAGAACCAATCGTAGAAATGATCAGAAAAAAGCTTTTAGATATCTCTATGATCGAAAAGTTTTCAGTAGCAGGTTCTTATAGAAGAGTAAAGGAAGCAAGTAAAGACATAGATTTTATTATTGCGACAAGTTCACCACAAGAAGTCCGAGAAGAGTTATTAAAGGTACTTCCGATTATAAAAGTCATTGCAGCTGGCGATACAAAAGTGTCTGTTACACTGGATGTAGAAAATGAAGTGGACGTAGATTTCCGTTTAGTAGAAATACACCAATATGCTTCTGCTTTAAACCATTTTACAGGTTCCAAAGATCACAATATAAAAATGAGACAAATCGCAAAAGACCAAGGGAAGAAAATAAGTGAGTATGGAGTGGAGTTAGAAGATGGAACCATTCAACATTTTGAGTCCGAGTATGAATTCTATAACTACTTTGGTTTACCATTTATCCCCCCTACTGTACGAGAAGACGGATCAGAGCTTGGCACACTAGATCAACTACCATTTCTCGTGACATTAGATGATATAAAAGGTGATTTTCATATGCACACGACTTGGTCAGACGGAGCACATTCCATAGAAGAAATGGTAGAAGCGTGTTTGGCAAAAGGTTATTCGCATATGGTCATTTCGGATCATTCTGATTACTTAAAGGTAGCAAATGGTCTTTCCAAAGAACGCTTACTACAGCAAATAGAAACAATTCAAGAACTAAATGCTAAGTATAAAGATATAGAAATATTTGCAGGTACGGAAATGGATATTCTACCTGATGGTTCGCTTGATTTTGATGATGAAGTTTTAAAGCAGTTAGATTTTGTTATAGCTTCCATCCATTCAAGTTTTAGTCAACCGCAAGAAAAAATAATGGAGCGTTTATATAATGCTATAAAAAATCCATATGTACATATGATTGCTCATCCAACAGGAAGAATTATTGAACAACGTGAAGGGTATAATCCAGATGTACCTGAGTTAATAAAGTGGGCAAAGGAATATGGAAAAATTCTAGAGCTAAATGCTAGTCCATATCGACTGGATTTAAAAACCGAATACTTACATTTAGCAAAAGAAGCTTCAGTTCCAATTGCAATTAATACAGATGCCCATCATATGGACCAACTTAAATATATGGATGTTGGTATACGTTATGCACAAAAAGCTTGGCTTCACAAAGAAAATGTTGTAAATACATGGACATTAGAGAAATTTAAGCAATTTATTATGAAGTAATTAGGAGGTGCCACATTGATAGCTGAAAGAGCACTGAAAACATTAGAATACTTTAAAATTCGGGAAGAAGTTGCGAAGTATTGTACTTCTTCTGTTGGAAAAAATCATATAGATAAACTTGTCCCCTCTGTAGATTTCGCAGAAGTGACAAAACTTTTAGAAGAGATGGACGAAGGTTTAACAGTTCTTCGAATTAGAGGAAATGTTCCGATGGGTGGCATTACAGATATACGACCGCATGCAAAACGAGCGCAGATTGGTGGAATGTTAAGCCCAGTTGAATTAATGGAAACAGCTAGTACAATTCGATCGAGTAAAATCTTACGTCAATTTCTTGAGAATGTTGCAGATTCTGAGGACGTTAAAATTCCACATTTCCTAGAGAAAAAAGATGCAATACCAATTCTTACCGCTCTAGAACATGAAATAAATAATTGTATTGATGAAAACGGAACTGTCTTAGACAGTGCAAGTAGTACTCTACGGTCGATTCGTCAACAACTCAGAATGCAGGTAGGTCGAGTACGTGAAAAACTAGAAAGCTATACAAGAGGTGCAAATGCATCCAAAATGCTTTCTGACTCCATTATTACGATTCGTAATGATCGGTATGTAATTCCAGTTAAGTCCGAATACCGAAGTCATTATGGCGGAATCATCCATGATCAATCTTCTTCTGGACAAACCTTATTTATCGAACCATCCGCAGTTGTTCAGCTAAATAATGATATACGTGGGTTAAAGGTAAAGGAACAAGAGGAGATTGAACGTATTTTAATAAAACTAACTGCTGAAGTAGAAGTAGTTGGACATGAAATTTTCTTATTAGTCGGCATTTTAGGGGAAATAGATGTTATTTTAGCAAAGGCGAAGTATGGACAAGCAGAAAAATGCACAATGCCTCAAATTAATAATGATGGATATATTCGTTTAGTTAAAGCGAGACACCCGCTAATTCCAATAGAAACAGCTGTGCCAAATACGATTGAATTTGGGAAAGATATTACTGCCATCGTTATTACAGGTCCTAATACAGGTGGTAAAACAGTAACACTTAAAACAGTAGGACTGTGTACATTAATGGCACAAAGTGGAATTCCAATTCCTGCTTTAGATGGTTCCGAGGTTTCGTTATTTGAAACGGTATTTGCTGATATTGGCGATGAACAATCTATTGAGCAAAGCTTAAGTACATTCTCTTCCCATATGGTAAATATTGTAGATATTCTAAAAAAGTATGACGATAAATCATTAATCTTATTTGATGAGCTTGGAGCTGGAACAGATCCTCAAGAAGGAGCTGCTCTTGCAATCTCCATCTTGGATGCAGTTCATGGTACAGGTGCACGAGTAATGGCAACTACTCATTACCCGGAACTAAAAGCATATGGGTATAATCGTCCAGGTGTTGCGAATGCAAGTGTGGAATTTGATATTGAAACATTAAGTCCGACTTATAAGTTATTAATAGGAGTACCTGGGCGTAGTAATGCGTTTGAAATCTCTGAGAGACTTGGACTGCCATCAAATATTATTGCACAAGCACAGTCATTTACAGGAACGGACAGAGGAGAAGTCAATTCGATGATTGCCTCGTTAGAAGAAAGTAGAAGACAAGCTGAGAAAGATGCAGAAGAAACTGAAGATAAGTTAGAGGAAGCGCGATTAGTAAAAGAAGAACTAGAGCAAAAACTTGCACAATTAGACCAAAAGAAAGAACAATTAGAGCAAAAAGCAAAAGAAAAAGCCAAGAAAATAGTAGAAGATGCTAGACGTGAAGCAGATGAAATTATTCGTGAGTTACGTAAAATGCAAACGAATACACATCAATTTATAAAAGAACATGAGCTTATAGATGTAAAAAAACGCTTGGATGAAGCATTGCCGAATAATCCTGTATTGAAAAAACAAAAGAAGCTTAACGAGGTCTCAAAAGAACTGAAAGTTGGAGACGAAGTAAAGGTGATAAGCTTTGGTCAAAAAGGAACTTTACTGCAAAAGCTATCGAAATCAGAATGGTCTGTTCAAATCGGTATGTTAAAAATGAAATTAGACGAAGCAGACTTAGAATTTATTAAACCGGAAAAGCAAAAACAAACGGTATCTGTAAATTCGGTTCGTGGGAGAGATTCCCATGTGAAGTTAGAACTTGATCTTCGTGGAGAGCGGTATGAGGACGCAATTATTCGAACAGAAAAGTATTTAGATGATGCTATACTTTCAAACTATCCTCGCGTGTCTATTATTCATGGTAAAGGTACTGGTGTTTTAAGACAAGCCATTCAACAATATTTGAAAAATCATTCTCGCGTTAAAAGTTATCGATATGGAGAAGCCGGAGAAGGTGGGCACGGGGTAACTGTTGTTGAATTAAAATAACAGTCGAGTTTTGAAACTTTTTATTTGTTAGAACGTAGAGTAAGAAAAGTTTAAAGGGGTTTTTAACATGGTACTTTCTAGTTTTTGGTCAAACCCATTAGTAGATTCTGCTGGTTATTTTAGCGTTGTGGTTTTATGTTTAATTGTTTCCATGGTTTTGTTCGAAATCGTTACAAAATACAAAAACTGGGAAGAGATAAAAAAGGGGAATGTTGCAGTAGCAATGGCAACTGGGGGAAAAATTTTCGGTGTCTGTAATATATTCCGCTATTCTATTGAACAACATAATTCATTATTTGAAATGATAGGTTGGGGACTTTTTGGTTTCACATTACTAATTCTTGCGTATTGGTTATTTGAGTTTTTAACGCCAAGTTTTCATGTGGACAAAGAGATTGAAGAAGATAATCGTTCGGTAGGGTTTATTTCTCTTATAATTTCAGTAGGTTTGTCATTTGTCATTGGAGCAAGTATTTCTTAGGAGAGATAACAATGGAAAAATTATCGAAAGTATTAATTGCTGTAGGTATATGTTTTGTACTAGTTGGAATAGTATATATAGTAATGAATTAAATAATAGTATTGAGTGAATTAGTAAGATACAATTCTCAGACTGTAGACATCCTCGACAAAAATCGAAGTTGCCTACAGTCTTTTTCTTTCAAAATGTAAAGTAAGAAAGGTGAGTAGGAAAAAGAAACTCGTTTTCCGTGGACGTACCTAGCCTCCAAATGTTTTCGCTTGAGGGCACTGAAAATAATCGTAACAAAGACGTTCCTCTAAAGATTTAGCGCCTGGCAATCGCTTTCCGCGGGCGAGCGACGAGCCTCCTAGGCCAACACGATGTTGGTCGTGAAGGCGTCGCCTCAGGGCGAGGCGCCCTTAGCCTTCCTTCGTATTTTTCGTTTCGTGCGGGGTCTCGTTAGTCCGTTCTTCCTCACGAGTCTAGCATCTTTTTCTTCTATGTCTTTATCAAGTAGTGTACTGCAATGGTACCAAAACAATTACAGAATAAGGCTCTCGAATAAATTGAATTGTCATTCATTTTTATTTATAATAAATAATAGGAATATTCATACAATTATATTATAGAGGGGGTTTTAAAAATGACAGAAAAACAGTGGCTTTCCAATTATCCACCAGAGATACCACATACGCTCAACTATGAACATATACCCGTTCAAGAATACTTAACTAGGGCGTATAATAAGTTTCCTTCCAAAATTGCGATACATTTCATGGGTAAAGATCTAACTTACGAAGAACTGTATGAATCATCGTTGAAATTTGCAAATTACTTACGAACGCTAGGAGTGCAAAAAGGTGACCGGGTAGCAATTATGTTGCCGAATTGTCCACAAGGAGTGATAGGTTACTACGGGGCGTTATACGCTGGAGCAATTGTGGTTCAAACAAATCCATTGTATACTGAAAGAGAAATTTCTTATCAAATGAAAGATTCTGGTGCGAAAGTAATTTTAGCATTAGATATCCTTTTTCCAAGAATCTCAAAAATTTTAAAAGAGACAGAATTAGAGAACATTATTATCACTGGGATAAAAGATTATTTACCTTTTCCAAAAAACAAGATATATCCTTTCATACAGAAGAAGCAATATGGATTTAGTGTGAAAGTAGAACATAGAGGAATGAATCATTTATTTCCTGAAATAATGAAAGTTGCAAAAGCGGATTCTATTAATCTAACATTTGATTTTGAAGATGATATTGCACTTCTTCAGTACACAGGTGGGACAACAGGATTTCCAAAAGGTGTAATGTTAACACATAAAAATCTAATCTCTAATGCATCCATGTGTAATGCATGGCTATACAAATGTAAAGAAGGGGAAGAGAGTATATTAGGTATACTACCATTCTTTCATGTATATGGGATGACTACTGTATTAATCCTATCTGTAATGTTAGGAAATAGAATGATATTATTACCTAAGTTTGATGTAGAAACTGCCCTTAAAACGATTGATAAACAAAAACCCACTTTGTTTCCAGGTGCTCCAACTATTTATATTGCAATCTTGAACCATCCAGATGTTCAAAAGTACGATTTATCTTCAATAGTTGCTTGTCTAAGTGGTTCAGCTGCATTACCATTAGAAGTGCAAGAAAAGTTTGAGAAAGTAACTGGTGGTAAATTAGTAGAGGGTTATGGACTAACAGAGACCTCGCCCGTTACTCATTCAAATTTAATTTATAGTAATGAAAGAGTCAAAGGTTCTGTAGGAATACCATGGCCAGATACCGACTCTGCTATTTTTGGAATTGATTCTTCCGTGCCATTACCTCCTGGAGAAATAGGAGAGATTGCAGTAAAAGGACCACAAGTAATGAAAGGCTACTGGAATAGGCCTGAAGATACTGAAATGACTATGCGCGACGGATGGTTGCTAACAGGCGATTTGGGGTATATGGATGAAAACGGTTTCTTCTTTGTGGTTGATCGTAAAAAAGATATGATTATTGCTGGAGGATATAATATTTATCCTAGAGATGTAGAAGAAGTTCTATATGAACATCCAGCCGTTCAAGAATGTGTAGTTGCAGGAGTTCCAGATCCATATCGTGGTGAAACTGTGAAAGCTTATGTTGTCATCAAAGAAGGGGCAAATATTACAGAAGAAGAATTAAACATATTTTGCCGAGAAAATCTAGCTGCCTTTAAGGTTCCTCGAATCTATGAATTTAGAACAGAACTACCAAAAACAGCGGTAGGAAAAATTTTAAGAAGAACTTTAATAGAAGAAGAAAAAGTAAAGTTAAAACAAATAGTTAACAGTTAAATGATGATTGACATAATAAAAAATTAAATATAATATAAAAATATGAATGAATAATCATTCATATTTTTATTTTGGTGGTGTATTCATTGAAGAAAGATAAACCTAAATATAAGCAAATTATCGACGCTGCAATCATTGTTATAGCAGAAAATGGTTACCATCAATCACAAGTTTCTAAAATAGCAAAGCAAGCTGGCGTAGCTGATGGAACAATCTATTTGTATTTTAAAAACAAAGAAGATATATTAATCTCCGTTTTTGAGGAAAAAATGGAGATGTTTGCTGAAAATTTAAATGAAATTGTCAAAGAAGATATTAGCGCATCTATGAAGTTGTTCAAAATGATTGAGAACCATTTTAGTGTTCTTGCTAGCAATCATCATCTAGCTACTGTTACTCAATTAGAGCTACGACAATCGAATTTAGTATTAAGACAAAAGATTAATTCAATATTAAAGACTTACTTGATTTGGTTAGATGCTATATTAAAAGAGGGGATTGAAAATGGAGAATTTGATCAATCCATCGATATTCGCTTAGCAAGACAGATGGTTTTTGGTACAATTGATGAGACGACTACAAGCTGGGTTATGAATGAGCATAAATATGACTTAGTAGACCTTGCAGGAAAAGTACATCGTCTATTGTTAAAAGGTATCAAAGCTTAGCAAAGGGGAAGTGAACAAATGGAGTTTTTATCATGGACTATTGAGGATGGAGTAGCAACTGCTACAATTAATCGTCCGCCAGCAAATGCATTGGCACGAGGGGTTATTTTAGAAATAAATGATATGCTAAATGCTGTTGAAAAAGATGAATCCGTACGAGTTATTTTATTGAAAGGTGAAGGAAGATTCTTTTCTGCGGGAGCAGATATTAAAGAATTTACTTCTATTTCTACTGGGGCAGAATTCTCCGAGCTATCTGCTAGTGGGCAATCTATTTTCGAAAGATTGGAAACGTTTTCAAAACCGGTGATAGCTGCGATTCATGGAGCAGCACTAGGGGGCGGACTTGAATTAGCGATGAGCTGTCATATCCGACTTGTTGCTGAAAATGCTAAACTTGGTCTTCCGGAATTACAATTAGGATTAATACCTGGTTTTGCTGGAACCCAGCGTTTGCCTCGTTACGTTGGTTTAGCTAAAGCAGCTGAAATGCTTTTAACAAGTGATCCTATAAGCGGGATAGATGCTGCCGCATTCGGTCTAGCTAATCATGCATATCCAGAAGAAGAGTTGTTTGAACGTGCGCAGGAACTAGCAAAAAAAATTGCGAAGAAGAGCCCGGTTGCTGTTAAGGCAGCACTTGAGATGCTTCAGTTCGTTAAACCTGCCTCGTATCATGACGGAGTTAAAGCAGAAGCGAATGCTTTTGGAACGGTTTTCGTTTCGGAAGACGCTAAAGAAGGAATATCAGCATTTTTAGAGAAAAGAGATCCCGTTTTTAAAGGGAAATAATAATATAATGCATTGGGAGGAATTCTAGATGAATATTTTTGTATTAGTAAAACGTACATTCGATACAGAGGAAAAAATAGTAGTAAGTGGCGGTAAAATCCAAGAAGACGGAGCAGAATTTATCATTAACCCTTATGATGAGTATGCGATTGAAGAAGCAATTCAAGTCCGAGATGCTCATGGTGGAGAAGTAACCGTTTTAACAATGGGCGGTGAAGACGCGGAAAAACAATTACGTACAGCATTAGCAATGGGTGCTGATAAAGCTGTTCTTATTAATACAGAAGATGATTTAGAAGAAGTAGATCAATTTACTGCTGCTCAAATCATTTCTGAATATTTAAAGGATAAAGATGCAGATTTAATTTTAGCTGGTAACGTTGCGATTGATGGTGGTTCAGGTCAAGTTGGACCACGTGTAGCAGAATTATTAGGTATTAATTATGTAACAACAATTACAAGCCTTGAAATCAATGGAACTAATGTGACGATTAAACGTGATGTAGAAGGGGATACAGAAATTCTAGAAACATCATTACCATTGTTAGTTACTGCTCAACAAGGTTTAAACGAGCCACGCTATCCTTCTTTACCTGGAATTATGAAAGCTAAGAAAAAACCTCTAGAAGAAGTAGAACTAGATGACTTAGATATTGATGAAGATGATGTAGAAGCAAAAACAGAAACAATTGAGATTTATTTACCTCCTAAAAAAGAAGCAGGTAAAGTATTAGAAGGAGATTTAGCTGACCAAGTAAAAGAATTAGTTCATTTACTTCATTCAGAAGCAAAAGTGATTTAAATTTTCTAGTGCAGAAGCCCCCAGATCAAAAATGGAGGGATGAATGCCGGGTCGCTATGGCGTAATTGATTCTAATTAAAGTTACATTCAAAATGGGAGGAAATTAACATGTCTAAAAAAGTATTAGTATTAGGAGAAGCACGTGAAGGTGCTCTACGTAATGTTTCATACGAAGCAATTGCTGCTGCAAAACAAATATCTAGTGGCGGTGAAGTAGTTAGTGTTCTTTTAGGAGATTCAGTGAAGGATTTAGCAGGCGGATTAGGAAAATATGGTGCAGACCGAGTTATCACTGTAGAACATCCACATTTAAAACAATACACTTCTGATGGATACGGACAAGCGCTACTTGCTGTAATTGATCAAGAAAAACCAGAAGCAATTGTATTTGGACATACTGCACTTGGTAAAGATTTATCGCCAAAAGTTGCTAGTAAATTGCAAGTTGGTTTAGTATCCGATGTTACTTCCATTGAGGGTGAAGGCGATGCTGCTATATATATTCGCCCGATTTACTCAGGTAAGGCTTTTGAGAAAGTAAAAGTGAAAGATGGAATGGAATTTATTACAATCCGTCCAAATAATATTGCACCTCTTACAAAAGATGAAAGCAAATCAGCGGATGTTACTTCATTAACTGTTGATATAACAAACTTACGTACAATCATTAAAGAAGTAGTTCGTAAATCTTCTGAAGGTGTTGATTTATCAGAAGCAAAAGTAGTAATTGCAGGTGGACGTGGAGTGAAGAGTGAAGAAGGTTTCGAGCCTTTAAAAGAGCTTGCCAAAGTACTTGGTGGAGCAGTTGGGGCATCACGTGGGGCGTGTGACGCAGATTACTGTGATTATTCTTTACAAATCGGTCAAACTGGTAAAGTAGTAACGCCAGATCTTTATATTGCAGCTGGAATATCAGGTGCTATCCAACATTTGGCAGGAATGTCAAACTCGAAAATAATCGTAGCTATCAATAAAGATCCAGAAGCAAACATCTTTAAAGTAGCTGATTACGGTATTGTTGGAGACTTGTTTGAAGTAATTCCTATGCTTACTGAAGAATTTAAAAAACTTCAAGTAAATGCTTAATAAGATACTTGGCTCTATTAAAAAGAGCCAAGTTCTTTTCTTTCAAGCTAAAATGTAGAAGTAGTTATTTTAGTCTGATATAATCAAAACATAGTTAGACTAAGGAGGAATTTTAAAATGGCAATTGTTCACGGAACAGATCAAACATTTAATCAAGAAATAGAAGAAGGTTTAGTATTAGTAGATTTTTGGGCAACATGGTGTGGCCCATGTAAAATGATTGCTCCTGTATTAGAAGAAATGGATGCTGAAATGAGCGATAAAATAAAGATAGTAAAAGTAGATGTTGATGAAAACCAAGCAACTGCAAGTCAATTCGGTATTATGTCTATCCCAACTTTAGTATTATTTAAAGATGGTCAACCAGTAGACAAAGCAGTTGGTTTCCAACCTAAAGAAGCTTTAGTTCAATTTGTAGAGAAAAACGCATAATAATAAACCGGGTCCTAAATGGTGCCCGGTTTTTTTAACTTAATTCAGTCAAAGTCATCCACTTCTATAAGAGGTTAGATTAATATGAAGCATTTACACAATTCAGCAGGGGTGATTCCTTGGCTTAATAAAGTTAAAGCCTCCGACGGATGTCACAGATTTTGGAAGGAGTTCACCTAGCAAGCTAGGTGCAAAATCTGGACGCAAATAAACCAAGGCTAATTTGATAATAGGTGATATTATGAATGATTTAATTCAACAAAAATGTGCAATCCTACCGGATCAGCCGGGATGTTATTTAATGAAAGACCGACAAGGAACAATAATTTATGTTGGGAAAGCGAAAATATTAAAAAATCGTGTACGATCATATTTTACTGGTTCTCACGATGGAAAAACACAAAGACTTGTCCAAGAAATAGTTGACTTCGAATATATTGTTACATCGTCAGAGTTAGAAGCATTGATACTTGAACTTCACCTTATAAAAAAACATGATCCGAAGTACAATATTATGCTAAAAGACGATAAAACGTATCCATACATTAAAATTACAGCCGAGAAAAATCCTAAACTTATTATTACTAGACAAGTAAAAAAAGATAAGGGTAAATATTTCGGGCCCTATCCTAATTCTCATGCAGCTCATGAAACGAAAAAACTACTTGATCGATTATATCCTTTACGAAAATGTCAAAAGTTGCCGAACAGAGTTTGTTTATATTATCATATGGGGCAATGCTTAGCTCCCTGTGTGAAACAAATCGAGGATTCCGTTTACACTGAAATAATTCAAGAAATTACTAGTTTTTTAAATGGCGGGCACTTACAAGTTAAAAAAGAGTTAACGGAAAAAATGCATGTAGCGGCTGAAAGCTTAGAATTTGAGCGTGCCAAAGAATATCGAGATCAGATCTCTCATATCGAACTGGTGATGGAAAAGCAAAAAATGACGATGAATGATTTTACAAGTCGCGATGTATTTGGATATTCAGTAGACAAAGGTTGGATGTGTGTCCAAGTTTTTTTCATTCGTCAAGGAAAGTTAATAGAACGAGATGTGTCTTTATTTCCGATCTATCGAGATCCGGAGGAAGAGTTTCTTACGTTTTTAGGGCAGTTTTATGCAAAAGTGGAACATATTAAGCCGAAAGAAATTTTCGTGCCAAGTAATACAGATTTGCATTTGGCAACGGAACTTTTAGAGATGAAAGTAATTATTCCTCAAAAAGGGACAAAAAAGAATTTGGTCGACCTTGCCGAAAAAAATGCAATATTAGCCCTAAAGGAAAAGTTTCATCTTATCGAGCGACAAGAAGAAAGAACAATTGGAGCTGTTCAAGAATTAGGGGAACTTATGGGGATTGCTACACCAAATCGAATAGAATCGTTTGATAATTCCCATATTCACGGCACGGATGCAGTTTCGGCTATGGTAGTTTTCGTCGATGGAAAGGCTTATAAAAAAGACTACCGAAAATATAAAACGAAAACTGCTGCTAAACATGATGATTATGGTGCAATGCGTGAGGTAGTTCGGAGAAGATATACCCGTGTTTTAAAGGAAAACTTACCACTGCCAGATTTAATAATAATTGATGGTGGAAAAGGACAGATAGAAGCTGCCAGAGAAATTGTCGAAGATGAACTTGGGTTAGAAATACCTATTGCTGGGCTTGCAAAAGATGGTAAGCATCAAACTTCTCAGCTATTATTTGGTGATCCGATGGATATTATCCCTATGAAACGTACAAGTGAAGCGTTTTATTTATTACAACGAATTCAAGATGAAGTGCATCGTTTTGCGATCACCTTTCATCGTCAACAACGAGGGAAACATACTATTGCATCTTCCTTAGATGGTATTGAAGGTATAGGACCAAAGCGAAAGACGTTATTATTAAAACATTTCGGTTCGTTGAAAAAAATGCAAGTAGCTACTAAAGAGGAATTTATAGACGCTGGACTTCCAGAGAAGTTAGCAGACATAATGGTTAATCATTTTCAGAAAAGTTCATTGTCTTCTGAATAATGTTGTGGTATGGTTGAAACAATTTAATATTCACTTAACAAGTGAAGATAGAGGTGCGAACTGATAAGAGTACTTAACGGGAGGATGAAAAGATCCTGTAATCGTTGAGGAAAGGATCATTCGCCGAAACATAGAAAAGCTTTTCCTTTTCTTATGTTGGTTCTGCATTTAATAAATGTAGAATTGTCAGAATGAAGTATTCTGGAGGGCTATCTCACATGGACAATTTTTTGACCGTGTATGAGACAATGCTTTTCACAATATGTGAAAAGCATTTTTTTATCTTTAGCTTATCATTGAAATTAGGGAGAAGATGTTCATGAGCAAAATTGTAATGAAGTTTGGTGGAACGTCGGTTGCAACAACCGAAAAAATTGCAAATATTGCAGAGCGCATAAAACGTGAGAAAGAAAAAGGGCATGATATTGTAGTTGTTGTATCCGCTATGGGTAAGGTTACAGATGATTTAGTTGGTTTAGCTTATGAATTGTCTGAATCACCAAATAAAAGGGAAATGGATATGCTACTATCCACAGGAGAGCAAGTAACCATGTCTTTGCTTTCAATAAAATTAAATTCAATAGGTATAGATTCTATTTCTTTAACCGGTTGGCAGGCAGGTTTACAGACAGATGAAGTACATAGGAATGCAAAAGTAGTTAAGTTAGAGGCATCTAAAATTTTGAACCTGCTTTCTGATAATAAAGTGGTGGTCGTTGCAGGCTTTCAAGGTGTGTCCGAATATGGAGAAGTTACTACTCTAGGTAGAGGCGGCTCTGATACAACTGCTGTAGCTATTGCTGCTTCTATTGAAGCAGACATTTGTGATATATATACAGACGTAGATGGTGTATTTACTTCTGACCCTAGGTTTGTTTCAAATGCTAGAAAGTTAACGCAATTAGAGTACGATGAAATGCTTGAATTAGCTAATTTAGGGGCAGGTGTTTTACATCCGAGAGCAGTAGAGTTTGCTAAAAATTATAAAATCCCTTTACGAGTACGCTCAAGCTATAACGAAGAAGAGGGAACCATTTTAAAGGAGGAAGTAGATGTGGAAAATAACTTAGTTGTTCGTGGGGTAGCGTTTGAATCTGATATTGTACGTTTAACAATAGAATATGATGTTCCATTTAATGGTTCATTGGCATCTATATTTACTACCCTTGCAGCAAATCATATAAATGTGGATATTATTGTTCAATCAATTGTTGATCACGTAAAGCCTGCTGTTTCTTTCTCAATAAAAAAAGAATCGTTAGCGGAAGCAATAACCGTTTTGGAATCCAATAAACAAGTGCTAGGATTCACTTTTGCAGATTTTGAAGTTGGGCTTGCAAAAGTGTCCATTGTTGGTTCGGGAATGGTTTCTAATCCTGGTGTTGCAGCACAGATGTTTGATCGCCTTAGAAAAGAGAATATTCCAGTGAAAATGGTAAGCACATCGGAAATAAAAGTCTCTGTTGTCGTACCTCAAAACGAAATGATACAAGCTGCAAATGCTTTGCATGATGAGTTCGGGTTAGCTATTGTTTAATTAGAAAAGCGCAGGTACACTTTAAGTGCAACTGGTCGAGTGATTTGAACTAGACATAAGTTACACTTTTAACGAAGACTATTAAAGAGGATCTGGAAGCGACTACTTCGCTTCCAGATCCTTTTTTTGAAAGAAGTAAATGCAGTATTGCCCAGCGAAACCTGTGTTCATAGTACTTTAAAGAATTAAATAATACAGCGGATTTCCGTTTCAGGTGGACGCTTTCTGCGGGGTGAGCGATGAACCATCACCGCCGCTTGCGCGTTCGTTGTGATGTTTCATCTGTCTCACTCATCCCGCCAGAGTCGCCACCTTACACTACAATCCATAAAGTGGGTATTACATAACAAGTAGTTCTCAAACTAATGATCATAGGATTTAAATGTCATATAGACTTAGAGAAAAATAGGAAGTATCGTTTATTATAGTAGTGAAGCCGCGGACGAAATTGTATCTTCGTCCGCTTTTAAACGAGTATGAAAGTATTTTTTCTCTAATTACCCAAACCAAACGCATCATGTCTTCACAAATTCCAAGAGGGGGACGGACAAACATTCGCCACAAGATGACCGAAAAAATGGATCATGAAGTGACGCAGTCACTTCACGATCCATTACTCTTACGTTAATAGTGTAGCTAATATTTTGTCCAATGCAATCTGGAAACAGTAAAGATAAGATGCATTTAAAGGAAGCTAGCCTTTTTCTTAATAATTTTCTAGCAAATATCTGTCAATTTTAGATAGTTGCTTTCAAATCCCATTTGATATGGAATGTAACAACTCCATTTTTCTTTACTTGTTCGTCAAAGCACTCTGCCATATATCCACCAATTTTTTGTTGTTGTTCAGCTAAAAAACCAGCTTCCAATCGATGACTTCTACTAATCCCACTTTGTGGCATATTATACGTCTCTAAAGTATAGTAAGCGGAATCCTTTGCTGTTTTTTCCAATTGCAAAGTACCCCAACCAGCTTCGTGAAAGAATGTCATTGCTTCCTCCATAGTATATAGTGGAAACTTTCGGGCAAGATCCTTACCAGCCCAGTATAAAATATCTTTTTCATGTTTTCCGAGAATAGAAGCAAGAACGTGATCTCGTATTAATTCATATCCAAAGGAAGTTACATGTGAATGTTCCTTTTCATTCAAGTAGCAACCCTTCTTTCTAAAAGGAAATTTCTTTTGTTCTTGTTTATTTTATCAGAAAAAATTTCAGTTGGTAAAGGAATTGTTTGTGAAAAATTAAACGAATCATTATTAAAAAATGAAGCCTTTAAGATTTATAGAAAAAAATAAAGATGCCTTGACGCTCTAAAATGATGAGAGTACAATGGATATGTCATAAATACGTAACATGATGATGTGAAAAAGTAATGTACACAATTGCTTTTTTACAAAAGTATTCAAGAAAGCCAAACGGAAAATTGAGGGGGGCAACTGTTTTGTCGAAAAATCGCGAATTTTACTGGCGTCGATTACATTCACTTTTAGGAATAATTCCTGTTGGTTTGTTTTTGACGGTACATTTAGTAGTAAACCATTTTGCTACAAGAGGAGCAGATGCATTTAATAACGCATCGAATTTTATGGAAAGTTTGCCGTTTTTGCTTATAATGGAAATCTTCATAATTTATTTACCATTATTGTTCCACGCATTTTACGGAATTTACATTGCATTTACAGCGAAAAATAATCCGAAAAATTTTGGTACTCTTCGTAATTATTTATTCATTTTACAACGTTTTACTGGAATTTTTCTTGTTGTATTTATTGCCTGGCATGTTTTTGAAACGAAGATTCAAACGGCAATGGCAGGGGAAGAAATTAATTATGATATGATGGCAAATATTGTATCAAATCCGTGGATGTTAGGCTTCTATATCGTAGGGATAGTAGCTGCTACTTTCCATTTAGCTAATGGTATTTGGTCATTCTTAGTTAGCTGGGGTATCACGCATTCACCTAAATCGCAACAAGTTGTAACATATGTAACATTAGTAATCTTCTTAGCGTTATCTGTAGTTGGTGTACAAGCTCTATTGGCGTTTAGATAAGATCCTTCTACAAGTTCAACTACTATTAAATGAGGAGTGAGATTAGCATGGCAAAAAGTAAACTAATTGTTGTCGGCGGTGGATTAGCTGGATTAATGGCAACAATGAAAGCAGCCGAAGATGGCACGCACGTAGACCTATTTTCAATAGTTCCTGTAAAACGCTCACACTCTGTTTGTGCTCAAGGCGGTATTAACGGAGCTGTAAATACAAAAGGTGAGGGTGATTCACCAGCAGTTCATTTAGATGATACTGTTTATGGTGGAGACTTCTTAGCAAACCAACGTCCTGTTAAGGCAATGGCGGATGCGGCACCTGGAATTATAAAATTATTTGATCGTATGGGTGTTATGTTTAACCGTACACCTGAAGGGTTATTAGATTTCCGTCGTTTCGGTGGTACTTTAATGCACCGTACGGCTTTTGCTGGTGCGACTACTGGTCAACAATTACTTTACGCTTTAGACGAGCAAGTTCGTCGTTATGAAGTGGATGGACTTGTGACGAAATTTGAAGGATGGGAATTCCTTGGAATAATTAAAGATGAAAAAGGTGTTTGTCGCGGTATCAAAGCACAAAACCTTCAAACAATGGAAATCCGTGCATTCCGTGGCGACGCTGTAATTATGGCTACAGGTGGTCCTGGTATTATTTTCGGCAAAACTACAAACTCTATCATTAATACAGGATCGGCAGCATCTATTGTTTATCAACAAGGTGCATATTATTCAAATGGTGAATTTATTCAAATTCACCCAACTGCAATTCCTGGTGATGATAAATTACGTCTAATGTCTGAATCTGCTCGTGGTGAGGGTGGACGTATTTGGACATATAAAGACGGAAAACCTTGGTACTTCTTGGAAGAAAAATACCCTGCATACGGGAACTTAGTACCACGTGATATCGCAACACGTGAAATCTTTGATGTATGTGTAAACCAAAAATTAGGTATTAACGGAGAGAACATGGTTTATCTAGATCTTTCTCATAAAGATCCACATGAACTTGATGTTAAACTTGGTGGTATCATCGAAATTTATGAGAAATTCACTGGTGATGACCCTCATAAAGTACCGATGAAAATCTTCCCAGCAGTTCACTATTCAATGGGCGGACTATGGGTAGACGAAGATCAAATGACGAATATTCCAGGACTTTTTGCTGCAGGTGAATGTGATTATTCTCAACATGGAGCAAACCGTTTAGGAGCAAATTCTTTACTTTCTGCCGTATTTGGTGGTAGTGTAGCAGGTCCAAATGCAGTTAAATACATGAGTGAACTGGATACACATGCTGAAGATATGGATGCTTCTATTTTTGAAGCGGAAGTTAAACTTGAGCAAGAGAAATGGGATCAAACGTTAGCGATGAAAGGTACTGAAAATGCTTACTTACTTCATAAAGAACTAGGTGAGTGGATGACAGATAATGTAACGGTTGTTCGTTATAATGACAAACTTGAAGCTACCGACAAAAAAATCCAAGAGTTACTTGAACGATTTGAAAATATTAATATGGATGATACACAACAATGGTCTAACCAAGGTGCATCATTCACTCGTCAATTAAAAAATATGCTTTATTTAGCACGTGTAATTACACTAGGTGCACTTAATCGTAATGAAAGCCGTGGAGCGCATTACAAACCGGAATTCCCAAAACGTAATGATGAAGAATTCTTGAAAACAACTATGGCTAAATTCGATCCAACAACTGGAGCACCTATCTTCCATTATGAAGAAGTAGATATCTCTCTAGTTGCGCCTCGTACTCGTGATTATTCTTCGAAAGGGGAGCATTAATAATGGTTACAGCAACTGAGACAAAAAAAGTAGCATTTGAAATTTTACGTCAAGATACACCTGAATCTACACCATATTGGGAAAAGTTCGAAGTGAACTATCGTCCTAATATGAACGTTATTTCTGCTTTAATGGAAATTCGTCAAAATCCTGTTAATGCAGATGGAAAAGCTACAACTCCTGTAACTTGGGACATGAACTGTTTAGAGGAAGTTTGCGGAGCTTGTTCAATGGTCATTAATGATAAACCGAGACAATCTTGTTCTGCACTTGTAGATAAATTGACTCAACCAATTCGTTTAGCACCGATGAAAACATTTCCAGTAGTTCGCGATCTTCAAGTTGATAGAACTCGTATGTTTGACTCATTGAAAAAGGTAAAAGCTTGGGTTCCAATCGATGGAACTTATGATCTTGGAGAAGGTCCTCGCATGCCTGAACGTAAACGTCAATGGGCATATGAGTTGTCAAAATGTATGACTTGTGGAGTATGTTTGGAAGCTTGTCCTAACGTTAATAGTGGTTCTTCATTTATTGGTCCAGCACCACTTTCACAAGTTCGTTTATTTAATGCACATCCGACTGGCGCTATGAATAAAGACGAACGTTTAAACGCTATTATGGGTGATGGAGGCCTTGCAAACTGTGGTAACGCACAAAACTGTGTTGTTGCATGTCCTAAAGGTATTCCGTTAACTACTTCCATTGCAGCTTTAAACCGTGATACAACTGTTCAAATGTTCAAAAACTTCTTCGGAAGCGATCACATGGTAGACTAATTAAATAATAGAAAATCTGTGTAGAATATATTTCTATGCAGATTTTTTGTTTAAAGATAAGAAAGTATATGGATTAGCGTCCTGCGAAACCAGTGTGCATTGTCCTTTGAAGAATTAAATAATACCGGGATTTCCGTTTTAGGTGGACGCTTTCCTCGGGGTGAGCGATGAGCCCTCACCGCCGCTACGCGTTCGTTGCGAAGGCTCATCTGTCTCACTCTTCCCGCTGGAGTCGCCACCTGTCACTACAATCCATTGTGTGAGTAGTAACTAATAGAGGATTTAGCTCAGCTATCGCTAAGCGGGTAGAAATGTTTAAGTAAACGTAGTTACATGCCATTCTGTAATCGTTGTTGAATAAGAGATGCATTTCCTTATAAAATTTTGTGTATCCGGATAATATATCGTTCCCTAACTAATGTTGATAGTACTTTAAAGAATTAAATAATACCTCGGATTTTCGTTTCAGGTGGACGCGTTCCGCGGGGTGAGCGATGAGCCCTCACCGCCGCTATGCGTTCGGTGTGATGGCTCATCTGTCTCACAGAGGAACAAAGGCTAAGAGCGCCACAACGTGTGGCAACGCCTTCGTGACCAACATCCTGTTGGCCTCCGGCTGGAGTCGCCACCTGTCACTACAATCCATTAAGTGAGTAGTACCTAACGAGAAGATTTAGTCCAGCTATCGCTAAGGGGATAAGAGTAGTGATCATTCCATTCTGTAGTTCCCTAACATAGGATTTAAATGTCATCTATCTTATTTAGTCAATTATAAATTGTCCGCCCTAGCGGAAAGCAACGACATTCATATGCCATTCTTCTTGAAAGGACCGGGCGTCTTTTTGCCCGGTTTTTCTCATTTTGATACAATAAGTGAATAGTCATCATTTATTGGGAGGTTGTTAGCTTGAAATCGAGTTACATAGAAGATATTAAGAGTTGGGAAAAGGAATTTACTTTTTATTCAGAGGTATCTGTACGTTTTTCAGAAACGGATATGTACGGTCATTTAAATAATACAGTAACTTTTGCATATTTTGAGTATGCACGTATAGAATATTTAAAACATATACAATTAATGAATGATTGGTTGAACCCAAACGGTGAAAAAATTCCAGTTGTAGCTGATTTACAATGTGATTACATGAAGCAGGTCTTTTTTGATGAAAAACTTCGGATCTTTGTAAAAGCCAATTCAGTTGGTTCGTCTTCCGTTGATCTCCACTACATGGCAAAAAATGAAAAAGATGAAATTACTTTTACTGGTAGAGGAACAATTGTTCAAATTGATAAAAAGACTGGAAAGGGTTCAAAATGGTCTGATGAAGAAATAAAAAAATTTAAAAAGTAAGCATAACTAGCCGTCACCTACTCTCCCTATACTACATACGTTAGTAGAAGAGTGGATAGGGGGCTATGGCATTGTATGATAGTAATCAGCATCGATCAATATTGACGAACAGGGAACGTCAAATTTTTCAGTTATTAGTAGAAGATCATTCTACGAAAGAAATATCTATTCAGTTATCTATTAGTGAAAAAACAGTGAGAAATCATATTTCTAATACGATACAGAAATTAGGAGTATCGGGTAGGTCGCAAGCAATTGTTGAATTATTACGTTTAGGTGAATTATCATTAAACTAACCTTATCCAGAAACTCGAAGCAATGTTTGTTGAATAAGGTAGGTCATTCGGTCGGTAGCCGCAGATTTTGTTAGTAATGATTTATGTAGTATGCTACATTATCTGAGCGGCTAAAGACGTATTTTATTTAGAATCCTTGCCATTTTCCTCAGAACACGTCACAATAATAACTAGTATGTATTGTTTTGAGGAGTGAAGGATCAGATGGCAGAAGAAATAAAGAATGTAAATCATAATCATGAAGAGGTTGCATTTTTAGAAAAAGAACTTAGACATATATCCGGTATTATTAAGCAAAAAGGGCGTCAAATGTTACATGCCTATACAATTACTCCCCCACAGTTTGTGGCATTACAATGGCTTTTTGAACACGGAGACATGACAATTGGTGATTTATCAAATAAAATGTATTTAGCTTTTAGTACAACGACAGATTTAATTGATCGTATGGAAAAGAGCGCACTTGTTCAAAGGGTTAGAGATGAACAAGATCGTCGAGTAGTGCGTATACACTTGTTAAAAGAAGGCGAACGTATTATTGAAGAAGTAATTGCTAAAAGACAACAGTATTTAGAAGACATACTAGATCAATTTAATTCAGACGAAGTAGCAAATCTATCTACATTATTAGGAAAACTACACCAAGAGATGAAAAAGAACTGAGGAATTCAAGTGAAAGCCCCGATTGGCGTTATAGACTCTGGAGTTGGCGGTTTAACTGTCGCAAAAGAAATTATGCGACTTTTGCCGAATGAAGAAATTATTTATATAGGTGATACTGCAAGATGTCCATATGGACCACGTTCTGAGGGAGAAGTACGAAAATTTACTTGGCAGCTGGCAATTGCTTTATCTAAGATGAATATAAAAATGCTTGTCATAGCTTGTAATACAGCTACTGCAGTAGCACTTAATTCATTGAGTAAAAAAATGCCTTTTCCAGTAATTGGCGTTATTTTTCCGGGAGCACGTGCAGCTATGAAAGCTACAAAAAAAAATGAAATCGTAGTGTTAGGTACAAGCGGTACAATAAAAAGTGGAGCTTATGAAATGGCGATAGCGTCCTTAAATTCGTCGAGCAGAGTTATTCCACTTGCGTGTCCTACTTTTGTGCCTCTTGTCGAGAGTAATGAGTATGAAGGTGAGTTTGCTCGTAATATGGTTTTTAACACGTTATTACCATTAAAAAACGAACAATTTGACACCGTTATTCTTGGTTGTACACACTATCCTTTATTACAAAAATATATTGAGGAATCAGTTGGTCCCCATGTGATAGTGCTTTCTTCTGCAGAGGAAACAGCCCAAGAAGTATTGGAATACTTAAATTTCCATCACATGCATAATCCGATTGTTGGCTATAAAAAACCAATATTTTATACAACTGGATCTATTCCTATTTTTAAAACAATTGTAGAAAAGTGGTTGGAATTAACGAATGCAGATGTAAGAACCATATCATTCACATGACCCTGTTAGCTTGAGAAGCCTCGAATAACGGGGTTTTCTTTTGCTTATGTGTCAGTTTGAAAAAGGAGATATTTATAACAATGAGAACAGATGGTAGAGAAGTAAATCAATTAAGAGAGATTCAAATTGAAACCGATTATTTAATTCATCCAGAAGGCTCCGTTTTAATAACGGTAGGTAGAACAAAAGTTATTTGTAATGCAACGATAGAGGATCGGGTACCACCTTTTTTAAGAGGACAAGGTAAAGGATGGATTACCGCGGAATATTCCATGCTTCCACGAGCTACAGAATCCCGTACACAACGAGAAGCCTCAAAAGGGAAAGTAACAGGTCGAACAATGGAAATTCAGCGTCTGATAGGACGAGCATTGCGTTCTGTTGTAGATTTGGAAAGCATTGGAGAGAAAACCATTTGGATTGACTGCGATGTAATTCAAGCGGATGGCGGGACAAGAACTGCAAGTATTACAGGAGCTTTTGTCGCCCTTACTATCGCACTTGGAAAACTATACTACGAAAAGGGTTTACCAGTATTTCCAGTTCGTGAATATTTAGCTGCAACAAGCGTTGGGATCGTAGAGAATATTGGAGTAGTATTAGATTTAAATTATGAAGAGGATTCTACAGCATCCGTTGATATGAACATTGTTCAAACGAGCAGTGGAGAATATGTAGAGCTTCAAGGTACAGGTGAGGAATCAACTTTCTCGAAAAATCAATTATTGGAGTTACTTGAATACGGGGAAGTTGGTATTCAGCAATTAATGGAATTGCAGCGTGTTGCACTTGGTGATTTAGCGGCTAAAATTGGTGATAAAGGGCAGGGAACAGAATGAAAAATATAATTATTGCTACTAAGAACAAAGGGAAAGCAAAGGACTTTGAAGCACTATTCGGACCTCTCGGATATGAAGTACTAACATTGCATGATGTGGCAGACGATATGGATGTCGAAGAAACAGGCACTACGTTTGAAGAGAATGCATTAATTAAAGCGACAGCCCTTTCTGAGCGCTTACAAACAATGGTGATAGCTGATGATAGTGGACTTGAAATTGACGCTTTAGACGGTCGACCAGGTATCTATTCTGCGAGATACGCAGGAGAAGAGAAAAGTGACGAGGCGAATATCGATAGAGTACTTGAAGAGCTTATTAACGTAGAAAAGTCGGAAAGAACTGCTAGATTCGTCTGTGCTATTGCAGTAGTATCTCCTAACCTTGAACCATTAACGGTAAGAGGTACATGTGAAGGCGTCATAGCGAAAGAAAGAAAAGGGACTAATGGATTCGGATATGACCCAATTTTTTATGTTCCTTCTGAAAATAGAATGATGGCAGAGCTTTCCTCGGATGAAAAAGGAGCGATTTCTCACCGTGGAAACGCGATTAAAAAATTGTCCGAAAATCTTGCAGAATTATTTTAAATCGAGTAGGTACTCCGATGAAATTACTAATAATGAGTGATACCCATAGCAATAGTAAAACGATGGAGCAGGTTATGCAGTATCACAAAGACGTGGATGCTGTTATTCATTGTGGTGATAGTGAGCTGGACTTTTCTTATTTTGAGGACAAGCAAATCCATGTAGTGAAAGGAAATTGTGATTTTGATACTTCCTTTCCTAATGAAGTTATTTTTCAAGTGGAAAACGAAACAATCTATGTTACTCACGGTCATTTATATCAAATAAAATCGACGCTTATGCCATTATTTTATCGTGCACAAGAAGTACAAGCGTCCATAGTATGCTTTGGTCATTCACACTTACTCGGTGCTGAAGTAAATAATGGCATTCTTTTTGTGAATCCAGGTAGCTTACATTTGCCACGGGGAAGAAAAGAAAAAAGCTATGCAATCGTTGAAAAGTTGGACAAAAAATGTGTTGTGTTATTTTTTTCCTCAGAACATCAATTACTAGAACAAGTTTATTTTGAATTTTAAGCTTAAAATGGGTTATTAATTTGTAAGTCAATCTAAAAATAGCTTATGTTTTCCGAAGCTTACCGCTCGCTTTCCGCGGGCGAAGAATCGAGCCTCCTAGGCAAACACGATGTTGGTCATGAAGGCGTCACCTCAGGACGAGGCGCCCTTAGCCTTCCTTCCTATCCTCGTCTCCTGCGGGGTCTCGATTACTCCGCTTTCCCGCAGGAGACGAGCGGACGCTTCTCCAAACAACTCAAGGTATCATCTGAAAAAGTGTAATTGGATCTACTAAAATTGAAAAAGAAGAATAGGAGCTTTAACCAATCCACTCTCTACTTTTTCATTATTCTAAAAGTCAGGATCAATGCATATTATTAAATTTATAGAAAAAATTCGAAATAGCGTTGACTTAAATTGTTTGTCATTATATAATAAATCTTGTCTTTCCTATCTGTGTGGTGGGGGAGTACTTGTCTCAGTAGCTCAGCTGGATAGAGCAACGCCCTTCTAAGGCGTCGGTCGGGAGTTCGAATCTCTCCTGGGACGTTACAGTAAGAAATGAGAATATATAAAAAGCCTTGTAAATGTTGTTTCATCAACGTTTATGAGGCTTTTTATTTTTTAAAGAAACCATATAAAACGAAAAGATACTACACAAACACTTCACACTACACTACCTGATTTTTCTTCCTCTTCTTTTCTTATCTCTTTTAAAACATAGGTATAATATTTCAGTTATCTCAATCGTAGAAGATAGCAGCGTAACTACAGATGATGGATTAAGCCAGTGTGTAACCGCAACACAAAATACGTCATAAACAATAAGAAATCCACTCATAATTTAAATGAGTGGAGATAAAGATTGACTAATAATTAGTATGAATTACAAGGTTAGTCATTCGGATTTATTATAGCTAACATTTGGTGATCTTCCCAAGACCCATTAATTTTAACGTTTTTCTTAGCTATTCCTTCTTTATGGAAACCAGCTTTTTCTAATACTCGAATGGAACCAATATTATTTGGCATCACTCCAGCTTCAATTCGATGTAAGTTAAGAATTTCGAAAGCATAATTAACAACCAAATTGGTAGCTTCAGTAGTATAACCTTTGCCATTGTGTTCTTGGTCTAAGGAATAGCCTAAAAGCGCACTTTCACGAGGTCCACGAAAAATTTGAAATAAGCCGATGGTACCTATAAGAACATCACCATTTATTTTAAAAATTCCGAATCGATATTCTATATCTTTTTTTGTATTTTGTTCCCATTTTTCGATTAATTCTTTTTGAGTTTCTAAAGTCCAGTAATTTTCTGGATGAGTAATGGAATAGTTTTCAAAAAAAGCTCGATTTCGCTTTTCTATACTTAGTAATTCGGCAGCATCTGAGAGGATAAGCGGACGTATATATACATTTGATATTTTGGACATCTAATCTTCCTTTCTGTATGTATGGAACCTAAAAAATTATATCATACAGGATAAAAGATTGAGTTATTAGTAAGTAGATTTTACACATAGGGGAATTGGTTATTAAGTCGTTTGCAGGTGTATTAATAAATTATGTGCATACAGAACGCCATTATCAGCATTTGTTAAATCACTCTTCAGATTAGTATTTGGACTGTGGGGAATATGTAAAAGAAATTAAGTAGTGAACAGTTCGAAACAAAATGTGCACCAAAGTAGTTATCTATAATAAAAAGAACTGTCCTTAAAAGGAACAGTTAATCTATAAAGATATTATTAGGTAGGTCCTATAATAACCAGACTTGAAGCTAAATAAAACTTGTTATACCTTTTTCAAGGTCTAACAAGTTTTATTTCACTATTCACATATTCCCTAAGAAAGTTGAACCATTTACAAAAAAGATGTACCGGATTATCTAAATTTCGATTTTTCTTATCAAACTAAAGAGGCAGGCCAGTTTAATATTCAGTAATGACTTTTTACGTGCGACAAAAGCTGTTTGAATCAATAAGTAAGCTTTATTTTCAAACAGCTCATATTTACCTTAATACATTGGAGGTAATGGAGTTCCCTGCGGTCTCCACCAAGATTCAACAATCTTCCAGGAATCATTATAGCTGTAACCTTTCCCCATTAAATATCCAATAGAAACTGCTTCTGTTAACGCGTGATCAAACCCCAGGTATTGAGCTTCTCGTAATCCGTGTCTAACAGCTGGACTTATGATAGCAAGAATTTGTTGTTGAGGATTAGGTGGTTGGTTGTCGATATTCATTTTAATACTCCTCTCTTTTGAGTAAAGTAATAGCAAGTAAAGGCTTCAAAATAATTTATGCAGATATGGGAAGAACGTAATAGGCAAGTCGATTAAAATGAGAATAAACATGACAAATCAGGAGCGTATCCAAAAAACAAAGAACGATAGTGAAGGACCGAATGAGATAACGGATTGTTCAGTAATATCTGCCCAGCTATGCAATCATCGCTAAAAAAAGATAGGTATTCACCTATAGCTCCCCAGAAGAGTATCTTATTGTTAATAATACTTTGAACAACTGGAGGGGATTGTGTGGGGTACTTTGTTACAGTAGAGCAAGGAGTCAATATATACGTAGAGGATGTCAACCCAGAGGGAAAGAAAACAATACTATTTATACATGGTTGGCCATTAAATCATAAGCAGTTTGAATATCAGTTTAATGTTCTTGCATCAATGGGATATAGATGTGTAGCAATTGACTGGAGGGGTTATGGTAAATCGGATAAACCAATCAGTGGCTACAATTTTGACAGATTGGCAGATGATATTCATGTAGTAATAAGAGCTTTGCAGTTAGAAGATTTCACACTCGCAGGACACTCCACTGGAGGCGCGATATCGATTCGATATATGGCTCGATATCAAGGTTATGGTGTGTCAAAACTAGTCCTAATAGACGCTGCGTCTCCTTCTAGTGTTGCAAAAGAATTCGCAAACATGTTTATTACAGAAACACTTAATGATCGTCCTAAAATGTTACGAGGAGTACCGGATATTTTCTTCTTTCAGTATATTACTGCCCCATTATCCGATTGGTTATTTCAGCTAGGATTACAAGCTGCAGGTTGGTCGACTGCTGCGATTATGATGACATTAAGAGATGAGAATGTGTACAATGACCTGGACAAAATATTAGTTCCTACACTAATTGTTCACGGCATACACGATAAAGTTGTTTCGTTTAGTAAAGCGCAAGAAACTAACAAGCTAATAAAAAATTCACAGCTTGTTCCATTTGAATACAGCGGTCACGCTCCTTTCTTGGAAGAAAAAGATAAGTTTAACCAGCTACTAATACAATTTACTGACTGAGAGTTCACTTCTGTTTAAGAAATTACTTGGTCTAACAGAGTTGAATTTTATTTTGATAAAAATCAAGACTATCTTTTCATCTGTTATTACAAAAAGCAAAATAGTCACCACTCGTTGACGCTGAGTAATGAAGTGCAATTTTCTTAATGTCCGATTTTTTAATAGGGTGGGGTCATCTGTGCTAATCCCTTGTGCTTATAGTTTAGTAAATGAATGATAAAAACTGTATTACTAGCAACTTTTAGATTCTAATTTGCTATTTGAGCAAATCATCCGCATTAAAAAAGTTATTTAATGCTTGCAAAAAGTTATATTTCCATTATAATAATTAAGTAGCTAAATTTGGTCGTTATGAAGATATTGTTCCAATGAAGCTTACTTTATTTTTTCTTAAGTCTCAGTAGCTCAGCTGGATAGAGCAACGCCCTTCTAAGGCGTCGGTCGGGAGTTCGAATCTCTCCTGGGACGTTTACAGTAACAAATTAGTACAAATGAGTATATATAAAAAACCTCGTAAATGTTGTTGCGCCAACGTTTATGAGGTTTTTTATTTTATTTAAGAAACCTTTTAAAACAGATTTTAAATGAAAAGATACTAACACTTCACATTCAAGGAATCCTTGATTTAGAAGATCTAGCATTTTAAGTTCCTGTATGACATCGAAACTGCAACTAGTAACTACCTTGTTTTAAGAGGTTTACAAGAAGAATTAAAGTTGAATATCCAGATGGAACAGGACTTCAATTTAATGCGTATTTAAATGTGAAGATTGATTCCGCAGCAGTTAATACGGCAATGACTGTCACGGCAGGGATGATTTTGCAAAGTGATATCACTGTCACAAACCCTACTGGAGTTTAAAATTTGTTGGATCAACCTACACATTGTGGTAAGATTTTCACATATTTGAACACATTTGGAGGAGAGTACGTGAAAAAGGTTTTAGTATTAATATTGATTATGCTGATGGGGTCTGTGTTAGTAGCTTGTGGGAAAGAAGACACTAAAAGTATTCAAGAAAGTGACTCAGTGCAAGCAGATACTGAAAAAGAAGAAAAAAGTGAAACAAAAAGCGAAAAAATAGAAGTAGATAAGGGATTACTGAACGTGGAAATTAAGTTGCCAGCTTCAATGTTCGAAGGACAAGACATTGAGTCAGTTATTTCAGAAGCAAAAAAAGATGGTGTAGATGAAGTTACAAAAAACGATGATGGTTCACTCACTTATAAGATGTCTAAGGCTAAACATAAAGAAATGTTGAAAGAAATGCAGGACAGCATTTTGGAAGGGATAGAAGAAACAAAGAACAGCGATGACTTCGTCTCTATAAAAGACGTTACGTACAATAAAGATTTCTCTGAATTTGTTTTGCTTGTAGATAAAGAAAAATTTCAAAATAGCTTTGACGGGATTGCTGGTTTTGGTTTAGGTATATCTGGTATGTATTTTCAACTATTTAATGGTGTTAATCCAGACAACTATAAAGTTACAATTATTATTAAAGATGAAACTTCAGGAGAAGTATTAGATACTGTCGTTTATCCAGATGCTTTAAATGAATAATAAATATCAAAAAAAGCACTCTCATTCGAGGGTGCTTTTATATTAGGAGGAAAATGAAACTGGTGAAATACCCATGGTTGGAAATCTATTACTAATCATACAAGCGACCATGCAGACATATTATCATGGCATGACTTTTGAAAAAGTTTTAGATCTCTCCGATGAGTATGTGATATTGGAAATACATACACAGACTTGATACCTGTCATGGTTGGCGCTATTAAAGCGACACCGTCATTTCACGAGCCAATCTACGGGCAATACTGAAGAACAAGATGCACCTTAAAGACTCTTACGCTTTTCTTAGTTTTATGATGTCTTTGCTTTCGCTGTTCTTTTTCTTGTAGTAGGCTTTTTCTTCTTTGTTTTATCAAGGGATGCCTGGAGAGCTGCCATCAAATCGGTCACATTAGATGCTACGACTGGTTGTTTTTCGGTAGTTGTAATTGTATTATTACCAGCTTTCTTTTCTTCAATTAAATCCATTAATGCGGTTCTGTAGTCATCTGTATATTTCTCGGGATCAAAAGTTGTCGTTAGTTGTTCTACTAATAGAAGCGCTGTATCAAGTTCTTTTTGAACAACTATTTGTTCACTCGAGATGTTGGGAACATCTGCACTGCTTCTCACTTCATCTGGAAAATGTATAGTTTCCATCAATAGTGTATCTTTATATACTCGAACGACAGCCAATTGCTCTTTGGAGCGGATTATTATTTTGGCTACTCCTATTTTCCCGGAATCGAGCAAAGTTTTTCTCAAAAGTGAGTAGGCTTTTCCTCCACCACTATCCGGAGCCATAAAATAACTACGTTCAAAATAAATAGGATCAATTTCCTCTAATTTCACAAAATCAATTATTTCCACTGCTTTGTCTTCGTTTTCTTTTCTTAATTTCTCCAACTCTTCGTCGTCTAAAATGACAAACTTATTTTTAGAGTACTCATATGCTTTTACAATATCTTCGTTTTGCACTTCTTTTTTACAACCTTCACAAACCTTTTGATAACTAATTGGGGTATGACATTCTTTGTGCAATTGTCTTAGTTTTATATCTTTATTCTCGGTCGCAGAATGAAGCTTAATAGGAATATTGACTAGACCAAAGCTAATACTTCCTTTCCAAACCGTATGCATATATCTTCACCTTCTTCGTTTTATTCTTACTATGTAATCTTTTGATGATTTTATGTATTAGTCATGATAAATAATCAAAAGCTAGAAGAAAGAGATAGAAAAGAGGGGAAAAAATTGAAGCCAATGCTACTAACGGATGCAACGGAAATCCCGATAGGTAAAGAATGGTTATATGAAGCAAAATACGACGGCTTTCGGTGTATATTAATTTGGGAAAACGAACCAATTCTTATAAGCCGAAATGGAAAAAATTTAAATTCAATGTTTCCTGAGATCATTCGATTTTGTCAGGAAATGTATGAACGTATTTGTCCTTTCTTGCCATTAACATTTGATGGGGAGTTGGTTTACTTGAAGAATAATTTTCAAAGTAACTTTTCTACTGTTCAAGCAAGAGGACGAATGAAAAATGAAAATAGTATTAGGAATCACTCTCAATCTTTTCCTTGCCATTATATTGCTTTTGACCTTCTGAAATTTAAAGGAGAAAGCCAAACTAGTAATTCTTTTACAAAACGAAAGCAACAATTGAGTAAACTCTTTCAAAGCATTAATCTACCTATTTCAATAGATTATGAAGATATTAATCGTATACAAGCAATAAATGTTTTTCAAAATAGTGAAATATTGTGGGACGAGATAGTTGTAAATAACGGAGAAGGGATAATTGCCAAGAGGAAAACAAGTAGTTGGGATAAAGATAAACGCAGTGCTAACTGGTTAAAAATAAAGAACTGGAGATATGTAAGTGTTGTCTTAATAAAATATGATAAAAGCAATAGCTATTTTCATGGTTCCGTATATCATAATGAACAACTTGTGGAAGTAGTTACTTTCCGTCACGGTCTTAAAGAAGAGGAGTTAAAAACTTTAAATGCATTATTTCAAGCCAATGGAACAAAAACATCTGAAAATGTTTGGATTCTTGAGCCATCCATTTGTGTAGAGATAGCTTGTATAGATTTTGATGGAAAAAGTTTAAGAGAACCAAGTTTTCATGCATTTAATTTTGAAAAGGAGGCAAGCGAATGTTATTGGCAGCAAATGCTAAGGCAACTTTATCCACTTCCTGAAAAATTACAAGTAACTCATCCTAAAAAACCAGTTTGGCCAGCAACAAATATTTTAAAAGATGATTATTTATATTACTTACAAATTGTCTCTCCTTATCTTCTTCCATTTTTAAGGGACCGACTACTTACTGTCATTCGATTTCCACATGGATCTCCAGGAGAAAAATTTTATCAAAAAAATTGGTCGGATAATCTCCCTAGTTTTATAACAACAGAGAAAGTTGATGATAACTGTTTTGTTTTATGTAATAATGTGGAATCTTTATTGTGGCTTGGAAACCAACTTGCTTTAGAACTACACATTCCTTTCCAAACTATCCAAACAAGCAAACCGACCGAAATTGTCTTTGATTTGGATCCACCTTCTGTTAAAGAATTTTCTTTAGCAGTCGAAGCAGCATTACAAATGAAAGCTATATTTGATCATTTTGAACTACCATCTTTTGTGAAAACCTCTGGCGGTAAAGGAATTCAAATTTATATTCCGCTGCCTATAAATACTTTTTCCTATGAGGATACTCGTGTGTTTACGAAGTTTGTTTGTGATTTCTTATGTGAACAAGATCCACGATGGTTTACTACTGAACGATTAAAAAAGAATCGTAATAATAAACTGTACTTGGACTATGTTCAGCATCATGAAGGTAAAACGATAATTGCACCCTATTCTCCAAGGGGGAATGAGCAGGGGTTAATTGCGACCCCGTTAAAATGGGATGAAGTGTGCGATTCACTTAAGCCTGATTTATTTACAATTCCATCCGTTCTAGATCGTTTGAATAAGCAAGCTAATCCATTTCATGGTTTTCGACAAGAAATAGATGGTCAAAAGTTTGCAAATGTTCTTAACCAGTTAAAGAATAAATAATTTGAGTACAGAAGTATTTTCCATTGATATAAAACATATGTTTGTATAAAATAAGAACAAACGTTCTTTGTGGAGGGGTCAATGTGAAAGAAAGTCTTTTGAAAACCATGCGTTATGGACAATTAATGGATGTTATGTATTTATCGAGAAGTGGCGAAGTCACGAAACGGCGGATAAAAGTATTGAAGTTACAAGGTGAATCATTTCAAGCATATTGTTTCACGCGACATGCAAAACGTACTTTCCTTATTGAAAATATTCTCGCTTGCATTCCTGTCATGAACAGAAAGAAGGATATAATCTAATGACTTATTTAAATGATCACTTCGATGAAAAACTCGATTTATCTAAAGTCCAAGATAGAGGTTCAAAAAAGTGGGTGGCCATGATGTTACCGGAACATGTTAAACTCATTCGACAATATAACGAAGAATCCAAGAAAGCACCACGTCCACAATTAGATGAATGGGATTTAGAAACAATACAAGAACTAATAGAAATTGCTATGAAAAGAAATGTAGATGTGGAAATGAAAACATGGAAAGACGGTGAATTTTTTTATCGGGCGGGTAGGATTACTTGGGTGGATTTAAATCGACGAGTAATTGAAATGGAAGATACCTTTCAATCATTTACATTAACTTTGAGTGAAATAGTTGACGTGACTATATTTGAGTAGAACAAAAAGAAGTGGAAATAACACCGAGATGTAATGGATATAAAATATAAAAAAATATGTTTAATACAATCTATAGTGGGAATATAAATAGCGAGCTTGATTATACGCGCGGAAGGCACCGCAGGAGAGGGAAGGAATGCTAAAGGCGCCTCTTCCCTGAGGCAACGCCTTCATGACCAACATCCTGTTGGCCTAGGAGACTGAAGCCATGCCCGCGAAAAGCGTCCGCCATAGCGGCAATCAAAGACATTTCTAGATTACTCATCTTAAAAGGACCGGGCGTTTTTTTGCCCGGTTTTTCTTATCCAGCATTTAAGTTTATACCCTCCTTTTCTCAAAGATAGGAGAGTATTTACAATTATTTTGAAGAAAGCATAGGAAAAAAGTACAAAATGATATAGTATATACATATCGATGGTAAAGGTAGGCGAGTAAAATGAAGGAAAAAAAATATGGCCTAAAAAACAATGAAAATGTTATTTTCTTTCCAGGAATGGTTAATAAATTAATAAATGATGGTTTAGCTTTTGCTGAAGAAAATAACTATGTGAAAGCGGCAGGATGTTTTGATGAAGCGAAGAAGCATGTGGAACTAGATGATATGATTTTGAGTGTTTATATACTTACTTTGTTAGAAACAAAACGTCAACAAGAAGCAAAAGAAATTTGTGAGAGATTAATGAAGAAAAAATCTCCTATGCTTGAACAAATTGTTGAATTATATTTAACTATTTTACTTGATTTGAAAGACTACAATGAAATTGATACTGTATTAAATAAACTACTGGTAGATAAAAGATTTTCGAAGGAAAGGAAAAAAAATTTCCTTCAGTTAAAAGAACTAAGTGGAAAACTAGCAATGGAGCAGGAAAGTCTATTAGAGAAGAATAGTTCTTATACGTCTAATATAGAATTGGAAAAATTCAAATTAGATGTATTTACAAAGCTACGATTAGAGGAGCAAGAGCAATTATTGCAAGATTCCTTTTTCCAAGATGTAACGGAAGCTATACCGAATATAATTCAAATTGCTGAAAGCAAAAAAGTTTATCCCGCAGTTCAGTCACTTGCTTTATTAGTCCTTGGAGCAATTGGTGAAACAACAGAGGTATTAATTGAAAAGTTTGGCTTTAAAGAAAAGATCAACCCGGTAATGCCACCAGCACCAAATGCAGTGGATAGAATTGAATCTATAAATGAGTGTGTTCATAAATTTTCGGAAAAAAATCCTTCTAAATTCGAGATGACAATTGGATTAGTTCGTAGTCATGCTTATTCATTGTTCCCGTTCGATTGGAAGGGATACAGTGATGAAGAGGTAGCAGAGGGCTATATAAATTATGTAGAGACATTATTAGGAAAAGAAAACGAGCAACCAAATGAGTTGTATGATTTCATCAAAATATTGGACGAGTCTACCGCAATAATAGATAATGATTAATGTTGAAAGTCTATTCAACTATGCTATAATATACAAGTTGTCAATATAATTAGTGAAAACCTGTCCTGTTACTTATTTTACAGGCTGCTAAATTATGTAATTTATTTTTGGAGGTAGAATATATGTCAGTGAAATGGGAAAAACAAGAAGGAAATAATGGTCTTTTAACTGTGGAAGTTTCTGCAGATGCAGTAACAAAAGGTTTAGACCAAGCGTTCAAAAAAGTAGTAAAACAAATCAATGTACCAGGTTTCCGTAAAGGGAAAATGCCACGTCCAATGTTTGAAAAAATGTATGGTGTAGAATCTTTATTCCAAGATGCTTTAGATTTCATTCTTCCAGATGCTTATGGAAGTGCTGTAGAAGAAGCTGGGATTGATCCAGTTGATCGTCCTGAAATCGATATCGTAACAATGGAAAAAGGACAACCACTTGTGTTTACTGCAAAAGTTGTTGTAAAACCGGAAGTTACTCTTGGAGATTACAAAGGTTTAGAAGTAACTAAACTACAAACAGAAGTAACAGATGCAGAAATCGAAGAGCAACTTCAAAGTCAACAAGCTCGATTAGCAGAACTTGTAGTAAAAGAAGATGCAATTGTTGAAGGCGATACTGCAGTTATTGACTTTGAAGGCTTTGTTGGAGAAGAAGCGTTTGAAGGTGGAGCTGGAACAGATTACTCTTTAGAAATCGGTTCTAACACATTTATCCCAGGTTTTGAAGAACAGTTAATCGGTTCAAAAACTGGTGAAGAAAAAGACGTAACAGTAACTTTCCCAGAAGAATATCACGCTACTGAATTAGCTGGTAAAGAGGCTGTATTTAAAGTAACTGTGAAGGAAGTAAAAGGAAAAGAACTTCCTGAATTAAATGATGACTTTGCAAAAGAAGTAGATGCTGAAGTAGAAGGTATCGACGGATTACGCGCAAAACTAAAAGAAGTAACTGCTGAAGAGAAAAAACAATTGGCTGAACAAACTCTTCGTGATGATCTAGTAGAGGCTGCTGCTGGAAACGCAACAATCGATATTCCAGAAGTAATGATCGAGTCTGAAACTGATCGCATGCTACAAGAGTTTGGTCAACGTTTACAACAACAAGGTATGAACTTAGATCTTTACTATCAGTTCTCAGGTCAAAATGAAGAAGCACTACGTGGACAAATGGCAGAAGATGCTAAAAAACGCGTACAAGTTTCATTAACACTTGAAGCAATTGGCGAAAAAGAAGAAATTCAAGTAAATGAAGAAGATATAAATGCAGAACTTGAAAAAATGGGTGCACAATTTAATATGTCAGCTGAAGATATTAAGAAAGCACTTGGTGGTACTGCTGTACTTGAAAACGATTTACGTTTCCAAAAAACAGTTGACTTCTTAGTAGAAAACGCAAAAATTTCATAATTCGAGTAAAGAGCGTTATAATAAATAGAGCAAGGTACAGTATTATTGTCTGTGCCTTGTTTTATCTATACATAAATTTTCTGACTTTATTAGACATACTTAAACTTATTATTTGATTCCTTCTAAAGAATCTTGTAAGATAATTGCTTGAATAGGGGTGAATATTTTGTTCAAATTTAATGATGAAAAAGGGAACTTAAAATGTTCTTTTTGTGGTAAACCACAAGAACAAGTTCGTAAGTTAGTCGCGGGACCAGGAGTATATATTTGTGATGAATGTATCGACTTGTGTTCGGAGATTGTAGAAGAAGAACTTGGTGTAGAAGAAGAAATAGAATTTAAAGAAGTTCCAAAGCCAAAAGAAATACTATCTATACTAGATGAATATGTAATCGGACAAGAGCGAGCAAAAAAATCACTTGCAGTAGCTGTTTATAACCATTACAAACGAATTAATTCAAATAGCGTAATAGATGAAGTCGAATTATCTAAATCAAACATAGTGTTAATAGGTCCGACTGGTAGTGGTAAAACATTACTTGCTCAAACTCTTGCACGTATTCTTAATGTTCCATTTGCAATAGCTGATGCTACATCATTAACTGAAGCGGGTTACGTGGGTGAAGATGTAGAGAATATTCTTTTAAAATTAATTCAGTCAGCGGATTACGATATAGAACGAGCAGAAAAAGGGATTATTTATATCGATGAAATAGATAAAGTAGCACGAAAATCCGAAAACCCTTCCATTACTAGAGATGTTTCAGGTGAAGGTGTTCAACAAGCCCTTCTAAAAATTTTAGAAGGTACAGTTGCAAGTGTTCCGCCTCAAGGAGGACGTAAGCACCCACATCAAGAGTTTATTCAAATTGATACAACGAATATTTTATTTATCGTTGGTGGGGCATTTGATGGGATTGAACAAATTATTAAACGTCGTTTAGGCGAAAAAGTTATCGGGTTTGGAGCAAATCCTAATAAAGCAGAGGTGGAGTCGAGCTCTGTACTTGCTCAACTAATACCAGAAGATTTATTAAAATTCGGTTTAATTCCTGAATTTATAGGACGTTTACCAGTATTGGCTAGTCTAGAACAATTAGACGTTCAAGCACTTGTGCAAATATTAACGGAACCTAAAAATGCTCTAGCAAAACAATATCAAAAAATGATTGAACTCGATAATGTGAAATTAACATTTGAAGATGAAGCATTAGTAGAAATAGCGAAACAAGCAATCGAGCGTAAAACGGGTGCTCGTGGACTTCGTTCAATTATTGAGAATATTATGCTTGATGTAATGTTCGAGTTGCCTTCAAGAGATGATATTGCGGAATGTGTTGTTACAAAAGAAACAATTACTGAGCAAGCAACGCCGAAGCTTTTGTTAGAAGATGGAACTGAAGTAAAAAAAGATAATGAAAAAACATCGGCTTAATAAGCCATTGAAATAAGCTGGCTTCCAATATGCGCTTGCTAAGTGCAATCAAGGATGTCGGCTTTTTCTCCTTATGTTATAAATGCGCAAGTAGTCCACTTAGACCAAGCCGAAGTTCTCCTCCAAAGAGCTTAGAAATAGGATGAGAAGATAGTAACTGGTAAGGAAGGTTAGTGTTTAATTAGTGCATAAATCGGACAGAATTAAAGGGAGGTGACTTTCCAAAATGGCGGAAAAAAATAAAACTTATTATCCTGTACTACCACTAAGAGGCCTTCTGGTGTATCCAACAATGGTTCTACATGTGGATGTCGGTAGAGAACGTTCTGTTGCTGCTATAAACGAAGCAATGTTACGTGAAGAAAAAGTGTTTCTTATTGCCCAAAGGGATATGAATTTAGAACATCCAAAGGTAGAAGATTTATACGATGTTGGGATTTTAGCAGATGTCAAACAATTGGTAAAGTTGCCAAATGGAACTTTTCGAGTTTTAGTTGAAGGATTGCAAAGAGCTATTTGGGATGACTACAAAGAAAGAGAAACGTACGATGAAGTTTCAGTGTCTTCCTATATTGAACCAGAAAAAGCAGATCAAGAAGACGAAGCGCTAATGCGAACTTTAATACATAATTTTGAAAAGTATTCAAAGGCATCGAAGAGCGTCTCAGAAGAGACTTATAAGTCGGTTGTAGATATTAAAGAACCTGGTAGACTGGCGGATATGGTTGCTTCTCATTTACCCTTAAAAATTTCTGGAAAACAAGAAATTTTAGAAATTATGGATGTAAAAGAGCGTTTAGAAACATTAATAAGCCGTCTGTACAATGAACAAGAAATTCAAAACTTGGAAAAGAAAATTAGTAACCGTGTAAAGAATGCAATGGAAAGAACGCAAAAAGAATTTTATCTTCGTGAACAAATGAAAGCCATTCAAACAGAGCTAGGTGATAAGGAAGGTAAAACCGGTGAAGTTGCAGAATTGAAGAAAAGGATTGAGGATGCAGGTTTACCAGAAACTACGAAAAATAATGTTTTAAAAGAATTAGATCGTTATGAAAAACTTCCAACTCAAGCCCCTGAAAGCGGCGTCATTCGAAACTATATTGATTGGATTGTCTCTATACCGTGGTCCAAAGCAACTGCAGACACACTTAATATAAAAAGATCAGAACAAATATTAAACCGTGATCACGAAGGCTTGGAGTCAGTGAAAGAAAGAGTTTTAGAATATTTAGCTGTTCGTCAATTGACGAAATCACTTCGTGGACCAATTCTTTGTCTAGCTGGCCCTCCTGGGGTAGGGAAAACTTCATTAGCAAAATCGATTGCAGAATCATTGGGACGTAATTTTGTCAGGATTTCGCTTGGTGGAGTTCGCGATGAATCAGAAATTCGTGGACACCGTAGAACGTATGTGGGGGCAATGCCTGGACGTATTATTCAAGGGATGAAAAAGGCAGGCACTATAAACCCATTATTTTTATTAGATGAAATCGATAAAATGTCGAATGATTTTAGAGGAGATCCTTCTGCAGCAATGTTGGAAGTGTTAGACCCGGAGCAAAATAGTACATTTAGTGATCATTATATCGAAGAAACATATGATCTATCGAATGTTTTGTTTATTGCAACTGCCAATGATCTAAGTACAATTCCAGGTCCACTTCGAGATAGAATGGAAATTATTTCGATAGCCGGTTATACTGAATTAGAAAAGCTTTCGATCGCCAAAAATCATTTACTACCTAAACAAGTGAAAGAACATGGTTTATCGAAAACGCAACTCCAAGTAAAAGATGAAGCGATTGTTGACGTAATCCGTCATTATACCCGCGAGGCAGGAGTGAGAAGTTTAGAGCGCGTACTTGCGAATATTTGTAGGAAAGCAGCTCTTCAAATTGTTTCCGGCACTAAAAAGCGTGTGATAATCTCTTCTAAAAACTTAGAAGAAACAATTGGTAAGAAAAAATTCCGTTATGGACAAGCAGAGACAGAAAACCAAATTGGTGTAGCAACTGGACTTGCTTATACTACGGTAGGTGGAGATACTTTACAAATTGAAGTTTCCTTATCTCCTGGTAATGGCAGATTACAGCTAACTGGTAAGCTTGGTGATGTTATGAAAGAATCAGCACAAACAGCTTTGTCATTTGTCCGCTCGAAAGCAGAAAAAATTGGAATTGATCCTAACTTCCACGAAAAATTTGATATTCATATACATGTTCCAGAAGGAGCAGTACCAAAAGATGGACCTTCTGCGGGGATTACAATTGTCACTGCATTAGTTTCAGCATTATCTAAACGTCCAATTCGACGAGAAGTCGGTATGACGGGTGAAGTGACACTAAGAGGGCGAGTTTTGCCGATTGGTGGTTTGAAGGAAAAAACATTAAGTGCACATCGCGCAGGTTTAACAACAATTATTTGTCCAAAAGATAATGAGCGCGATATTGAAGATATACCAGAGAGTGTTAGAGAGGTCTTAACTTTTAAGCTTGTTTCCGATGCTGAAGAGGTACTTCAAATAGCATTAGAGGAGTGAGAGCATGAAAGTGAATAATGTAGAACTATTAATAAGTGCTGTAAGGCCAGCACAATATCCGGAAGGAGATTTACCTGAATTTGCCCTAGCAGGAAGATCAAATGTTGGGAAATCTTCTTTCATTAATAAAATGATTGGTCGAAAAAGCATGGCTCGTATTTCATCAAAACCTGGGAAAACTCAAACATTAAATTTTTATAAGTTAGAAGAAGATTTACTTTTTGTAGATGTACCTGGATATGGATATGCGAAAGTTTCTAAGTCAGAACGAGTTGCATGGGGAAAGATGATTGAAACGTATTTTACTTCTCGTTCTATTTTAAAAGCGGTTTTATTAATTGTTGATTTAAGACATCCACCTAGTGCAGATGATTGCATGATGTATGATTTTTTGAAGCATTATAATATTCCGTGTATTGTTATTTCTACTAAAGCAGATAAAATTCCAAAAGGAAAATGGGATAAACATAAGAAAATGGTAAGAGATGAACTGCAAATGGATAAAACTGATCCTTTAGTTGTATTTTCTTCTGAAACCGGTCTTGGTTTTGATGCTGCTTGGGCAGAAATTGAGAACAGAATGTAATAGTATTTAAAAATGAGATTATAACTGATTATTTAGGGAATAATATCCTCTAACTAATCAGTTTTTTTTATGCGATCAGAAACAGACTTAAATGGTGCTAGCGTCTTTTCTTAAAAGAGAGTTTATGGAATATCGTCCTGTGAAATAGCATCTCTTTTTCGGATTGCAAGATGGAATGTTCACTATGTTTACAAATAATTCAATCCTCTTTGTGAACACTTAATGGATTGTAGTGAAAGGTGGCGACTCCAGCGGGAGGCCAACAGGATGTTGGTCACGAAGGCGTCGCCACACGATGTGGCGCTCTTAGCCTTTGTTCCTCTGTGAGACAGATGAACCATCACAACGACGCGAAAGCGGCGGTGATGGTTCAGCGCTCACCCCGCGGAAAGCGTCCACCTAAAACGGAAATCCTCGGTAATATATCTACCTGGCATATATGATATTTTCGAACTCGGAGTTTTTCCTATAGATCTCATCAGTAGTATTGAATTTGAATAAAGTTATTTGAATAATGCGTTTTTTGGAACATTGGTTGGTTTCCTTGTATTGATCAACGTATTTTGTTAAAATTAAATTATAATAATTCTAATTTAGGTAGTAGTTATTTCATAGCTTGTTCACAATTGTTTCTGATCGAAAGAAAATGCTATGGTATAATTGAATTTATAGAAATGAACGTGAAAGGGTGGCATTATTCCATGCATACAATCGTGGTGGGTGTCAATTACCGTACTGCTCCAGTGGAAATTCGAGAAAAGCTCTCATTTGTTGAAACAGAGCTTCCGAATGCAATGCAAGCGTTACAAGAACAAAAAAGCATATTAGAAAACGTGATAGTTTCTACTTGTAACCGTACAGAAATTTATGCGACTGTAGATCAGTTACATACAGGGAAATACTATGTTAAGCAGTTCTTAGCAAACTGGTTTGGTATACCACTAGAAGACATCTCCCGCTATTTATTTATTCACGAAGATGACCAAGCGAATAATCATTTATTCCAAGTAACGGCTGGAATTGATTCGATGGTTCTTGGTGAAACTCAAATATTAGGTCAGGTGAAGAAGAGTTTTCTAAATGGACAAGAGAACGGAACGACAGGAACAGTTTTCAACCAATTATTTAAACAAGCGGTTACATTTGCTAAACGTGCACATGCAGAAACAGCTATCGGAGAAAATGCAGTTTCCGTTTCATATGCAGCAGTGGAACTGGGCAAGAAAATTTTTGGTTCACTAAATCATAAGCATGTAGTAATTATCGGTGCAGGAAAAATGGGTGAGCTTGCTATTCAAAACTTGCATGGTAGTGGAGCAGGTAAAGTGACGGTCATTAACCGTACATTTGAAAAAGCAGAAGCATTAGCCTCTAAATTTGATGGCACAGCAAAACCTATGGATGAACTACAATGTGCTCTATTAGAAGCAGATATATTAATTAGTTCAACTGGATCAACGGATTTCGTGATTGATTATGAGCTAATGCAATTTGTAGAACGTCTGCGTAAAGGAAAACCATTATTTATGGTAGATATTGCAGTGCCAAGAGATTTAGATCCTCGAATCGGTGATTTACCGAATGTATTTCTTTACGATATTGATGATTTACAAGGCATTGTAGAAGCAAACCTTGTAGAACGTGAACGTGCAGCTGCTCAAATTCAAGAGATGATTCAAACAGAAATAAACCAATTTAATGACTGGGTTACTACATTAGGAGTTGTACCGATAATTTCGGCACTTAGACAAAAAGCAAATCGTATTCAAGAAGAGACAATGGCTTCAATTGATAACAAGCTGCCTAATTTAACAGAACGTGAGCGAAAAGTGCTTAGTAAGCATACAAAATCAATCATTAATCAGTTGTTAAAAGAGCCGATTTTGCAAGTGAAAGAATTATCGGCAGTTAAAGAATCTACTGAGCAACTTCAATTGTTCCAACAAATATTTGGAATTGAAGAGGATGTAAAGCGAGAAATTAGTGTACAAGCAGAAAAAGCAAAAGTTGATATAAAGCAATCATTATTGACATCCCATAACCTACAAGAAGAAGTATCATATTAATGAAGTAAAAAAGGAGGCGTTTTTGTATCTGTATGTCATAATAGATATAGAAAACGTCTTTTTATATATTAAAAAGCATTACCTTTCTAGGCGATGACTGTTGGTGACCACAAGATGTCGAGATTTTTGAATATATTTCTTTAAACACTGCACTTCCGCTTTATATATAATAAAGGAGCATATTAATGACTGATCTTGCGATGATAAGGCTACACGAGATAATGGTCATTCTACAATCCGTTAGCCTTGTTTTTTATTTTGTCGATTATCTAAATAAAGATCGTAGTGCACATCGTATTGCAGTGTTGCTACTTTCCATAGTGTCATTTCTTCAGACGGTTTTTTTAGTAATGTATATTATAGAAACTAAGAGATTCCCGATTTTATCGCTATTTGAAGGGATTTATTTTTATGCTTGGCTTATTATTACATTATCCATTATATTGCAATTAGTATTTCGACTTGATTTGCCTGCATTCTTTTTAAATATAATTGGATTTATTTTCATGACGATACATACATTTGCACCAAATCAATTAGAACAAACGGCAGTTGGTGGTGCACTCCAATCTGAATTATTAGTAATTCATATAATATTTGCGATGTTAGCATATGCAGCTTTTTCACTTTCTTTCGTTTTTTCATCGTTATATTTAATCTTGTATCGTGTACTAAAAAAGAAAAAATGGTCTAAGCAATTTTCAAGGTTACCATCTTTAAAACAGGCGGAAACAGGTATGACCTTAGCAATATTAATTGGAATCCCTCTGTTGTTTGTAAGTTTGGTCCTTGGGTTAGAATGGGCATATGTATCATTAAGTGTATTTTCTATTTTTGACTTTAAAATTGTTAGTTCCCTAGTTTTGTTGGTAATCTATATCGTTGTCCTTCTTTTAAGAAAACAAGCAAGGTTTAAAGGAACGAATTATGCATGGATTCACATATATGCATTTTTATTTGTTTTAATTAATTTTTTATTAATCAGTCCATTATCACAATTTCATCTTTGGTAATAAGAAAGGTAGAGAAATCATGCGTAAAATTATTGTAGGTTCTAGAAGAAGCAAATTAGCTTTAACACAGACAAATTGGTTCATTCAGCAAATGAAAGATATTGGAGTACCTTTTGAATTTGAAGTAAAAGAAATCGTAACAAAAGGCGATCAAATTTTAAATGTGACATTATCAAAAGTTGGTGGAAAAGGTCTTTTTGTAAAAGAAATTGAACAAGCACTTTATGACAAAGAAATAGATTTTGCTGTACATAGTATGAAGGATATGCCTTCTGTATTACCGCCAGGGCTCGTAATGGGATGTACACCTAAACGTGTAGATGAGCGAGATGCATTCATCTCAACAGGACATGTAAAATTTGCTGATCTTCCAAAAGGAGCAGTTATTGGGACAAGTAGTTTAAGAAGAAGCGCACAGCTTTTGTTGTTACGTCCAGATATCGAAATCAAATGGATAAGAGGGAATGTAGATACGAGATTACAAAAGCTTCAAGACGGCGAATATGATGCGATTATACTAGCAGCAGCAGGTCTAAAACGTCTTGGTTGGAGTGATGAAGTAGTCACTGAATATTTATCAATTGAAGATTGTGTTCCAGCAGTTGGTCAAGGGGCACTTGCTATTGAATGTCGAGAAGAAGACACAGAATTACTTGCAGAGCTGAGAAAATTATCCGATAAAGATACATGGGATGCCGTGCATGCAGAACGCGCATTTTTAGCAGCGATGGACGGCGGTTGTCAAGTGCCGATTGCAGGACATGCAATAATTAGTGGCGATGGAATTACAATGACTGGTTTAGTTGCAGCTCCTGACGCATCTATTGTGTTTAAAGAAGTAGTTACAAGTAAAGATGCGGAAATAGCAGGTAAAGAAGTAGCGCGTTTAGTTACAGAGCAAGGAGCATATGACCTGATTCAAAAAGTAAAGGCAGATTTAAATGTCTAAACAGATGCTTTTGCATGGAGAGAACGTCATATTTACAGGTATATTAAGGTCTTCAGAGGCTGTAGAACTTACTCTTCAATATGGAGGAAACCCAATAGTTACTCCACTTATTGCGACAAAAGAAATTGTTTCAAGAACAGATATGGAACAATTAAATGCATGCAAAAATTATGATTGGTTGATTTTTACTAGTCAAAGTAGTGTTCATGCTTTTTATTCGAAATTGAAAAAACATGGACTGGAACCTTCATTGTTCAAATCCAAAATTGCAGTGGTAGGTTCTAAAACTGCATATGCAGCTGAAAAAATAGGCTTAAATGTAACTTTTATGCCAACCACTTTTAGTGCAGATGTATTTGTGAAGGAATTTCCTACTGTATCTTCTTCAAATGAAAAATGTATTTTTTTAAAGGGAAGTCTTGCAAAAGATACAATTACAAGTGGCTTATTAAACCATGTAGATGAGTGGATCATTTACGAAACCATAGAAGTGGAAGAGAATATTGAAAAAGTAAAAGAGTTAGTTGAAAACGATGGAAATTGTTCTATTATTTTTACAAGTCCATCAACTGTAAATGTCTTTCATCAATATATCGGAAAGAGGACAGGGTATAAGGCACTTACCGTATGTGCGATCGGACATATTACAAAAGAACATTTAGAATCTTTAGGTGCTTCTGTTCAAGTAATGCCAGAAGTCTATGTATTAACAGAAGTAATCCATAAATTAGTGGACTGGAAAGGGAGAGAGTAATGAAAGAATTATTTTTTCAACGTCATCGTCGATTAAGAAAAACTGCTGGAATTAGAGCAATGGTAAAAGAAACATATTTACATAAAGAAGATTTAATTTATCCAATCTTTGTGGCAGAAGGGGAAAATATTAAAAATGAAGTAGCTTCGATGCCAGGTGTCTACCAATTTTCATTAGATCGTTTAGGAGAAGAAGTAGATGAAGTAGTTGACCTTGGAATCCCTTCCGTTATTCTTTTTGGCCTTCCAAAAGAAAAAGATGCAGTGGGCACTCAAGCATTCCATGACCATGGAATCGTTCAGGAAGGTATTCGCTTAATCAAAGATCGTCATCCACACCTAGTAGTCATTGCTGACACTTGTTTATGTGAATACACAGATCATGGACATTGCGGTGTAGTTGATGCTAACGAACAAATTTTAAATGATCCATCATTAGACTTATTAGCGAAAACTGCCGTTAGCCAAGCGCAAGCAGGAGCGGACATTATTGCACCTTCAAATATGATGGATGGATTTGTAACAGCAATCCGTCAAGGATTAGACGAAGCCGGGTTCGCCGATGTACCAATAATGTCTTATGCTGTAAAATATGCATCTGCATATTACGGACCATTCCGTGATGCTGCAGACGGTGCTCCTAAATTTGGTGATCGTAAAACATATCAAATGGATTATGCTAACCGTATGGAAGCAATTCGCGAAGCAGCGTCTGATGTAGAAGAAGGGGCAGATTTTTTAATCGTGAAACCAGCCCTTGCGTACTTAGATATTATTCGTGATGTAAAAAACAACTTCGCTACGCCAATCGTAGCTTATAATGTAAGTGGTGAATATGCAATGGTTAAAGCTGCTGCAGCAAACGGTTGGATTAATGAGAAAGAGATTGTTCTAGAATCATTAACAGGTATGAAACGTGCTGGAGCAGATATCATTTTGACATATCATGCAAAAGATGTTGCGCGTTGGTTGGAGGAGAAATAAATGACTAAATCATATGAGTTATCAAAACAAGCATTTACTGAAGCGAAAGAATTAATGCCAGGTGGAGTTAACAGTCCAGTCCGTGCATTTAAATCTGTGGATATGGATCCAATTTTCATGGAAAGTGGAAAAGGAGCTATTCTTACAGATATTGATGGCAACGAATATATCGATTATGTTCTATCTTGGGGACCACTTATTTTAGGTCATACTGAACCTAATGTCGTCAAAGCTATTCAACAAGTTGCTGAAACTGGTACAAGCTTTGGAGCGTCTACTTTGATTGAAACCAAACTTGCAAAACTTGTGATGGAACGTGTTCCATCTATTGAAATGGTACGCATGGTTTCTTCTGGTACAGAAGCGACAATGAGTGCACTTCGATTAGCTCGAGGTTATACAGGGAAAAATAAAATATTGAAATTTGAAGGTAGTTACCATGGACATGGTGATAGCTTGCTTATTAAAGCTGGATCTGGTGTCGCTACACTAGGTTTACCAGATAGTCCTGGTGTTCCAGAATCGATTGCGAAAAATACAATTGCTGTAGCGTACAACGATTTAGAAAGTGTTCGCCATGTATTCGAAAACTTCGGTGATGACTTAGCCGCAGTAATTGTAGAACCAGTTGCAGGAAACATGGGAGTTGTACCTCCGGTGGAAGGATTCTTAGAAGGCCTTCGTGAATTGACGGAACAATATGGAACTGTTTTAATTTTTGATGAAGTAATGACAGGATTCCGTGTTGGTTATAATTGTGCACAAGGATATTTTGGTGTTACGCCTGATTTAACTTGCCTCGGTAAAGTAATTGGTGGTGGTCTACCAGTTGGTGCTTTCGGTGGTAAACGTGAAATTATGGAAATGATTGCACCAAGTGGCCCTGTCTATCAAGCGGGAACACTTTCCGGTAATCCACTTGCGATGACCGCTGGATATGAAACACTGACACGTTTAACGGAAGATTCGTATAAGCATTTTATTAAACTTGGTGATTTACTTGAGAAAGGTTTCCGTGAAGCAGCAACTAAATATAATATCCCACATACTGTGAACCGTGCTGGATCTATGATTGGATTCTTCCTCACAAATGAGGATGTAATTAATTTCGATACTGCTAAAACATCTGATTTAGAACTGTTTGCTAAATATTTCCGTTTAATGGCCGAAGAAGGTGTTTATTTACCTCCTTCTCAATTTGAGGGATTGTTCTTATCAAGTGCACATACTGAAGAGCATATCGAAAAAACGGTACAAGCTTTCCATACTGTCTTCGAAAAACTTTCAAAAAAATAAAGAAGATAAAGTCTCATATTTATTTATGAGGCTTTTTCATATTTTAAGAAGTTCTTACATAAGTTGTCCTATATAAAGGAGGATGACAAATGGAAGTGAAAGTATGGGACGTAAAAGAACAGTTTCTTTTTCCAAAAAGCTTTGGAATACCAAAAGAAGTTAAAAAGGTAGAAGTTACCCCACAATACGAACATAAAGTAACAGGAGACTCTATTCAAATAATGGGGATCTATCATATCACATGTCATGTTGAATTCGAAGAAGGAGAACATGCACATCATGCTACAAGTGAGTTTACTCAAATTGAGGATTTGGATGTACAGGGCGAAGTAGGCTATTTTGAATATGCTGTGCCTATGAGTGTGGATATCGCAAAAGATAAAGTGAAAACTGGCAGTTCTCCAACTTTGAATGTTAAACATGTAAATACAAATACAACCGAGCATGCGTCTATTGAAATAGCTTGGTTAGTACGTTGTGAATACGAAGCTCCAGAAGAAAAGAAAATGGAAGTAGTGCAGGAATTAGTGAAAGAAGTAAAAAAAGAAGCAGAACATAAAGTACAACATGAAGTAGAACATGAATTAAAACAAGAAGTAAAACAAACAATTCCGAAAGAAACAGAACATGTAGAAAGCTCAAATGTTGTGGAATCGGAGCTTCAATTTATATTTAATCTAGATGATGGAATGTCAAAATTAACGTTTCCATCAAATTATGTCTCTATAAAACAAAAAGCAGAGCAATAACAAAAAAGCAAGTAAAAAGAAATCCCAAGTCGACGGTATGATTAATACACGTATTGTTTGAAACCCACAAACAGGAACAATAATTCCTTTGACGTAAAAACGTACTATTCGTAACCGCTCTGGGAGTAAATGAGGGTTATATCCTCTTCTCATCGTACATTCTCCTTTCACGTGAATTGACTTGACGACATAACATAAGATTAGGTACAATATGAACAACTAAATATTGATGCAAAGATTGGGAAGAGTAAAATGAATTGGTTATCGAAAGAAAGGAAACAATTTGCTGAAATGTTTCTGTTAATCACCGTTTGAAGGTAGCCCAGGAGCAACTTTTGTGAACGATTAGTAGCAAAAGTCGGTTTGAAGCCGTTATCTAATTGAGAGCGTGATGTGATATTTGCATCTGCGAATAAAGGTGGTACCGCGAACAAACTCCTTCGTCCTTTAGTGACGACAGGAGTTTTTTTATATTCTTTTTTAGGAGGAGCAAACTATGACAAATGAAACAAAAATGCCCACAAAGTACGATCCGAAATCGATCGAAAAAGGTCGCTATGAGTGGTGGCTAAAAGGAAAATTCTTTGAAGCGCATCCTGAAAGTGCGAAAGAACCGTATACAATTGTAATTCCCCCACCAAATGTTACAGGGAAATTACATTTAGGTCACGCTTGGGATACTACATTACAAGATATTCTAATACGTATGAAGCGTATGCAAGGATTTGATGCACTTTGGTTACCGGGAATGGACCATGCTGGAATTGCTACACAAGCAAAGGTAGAAGAAAAATTGCGTTCAGAAAATATTACACGTTACGATTTAGGGCGTGAAAAATTTGTAGAAGAAACTTGGAAGTGGAAAAAAGAGTATGCTGGGCATATTCGTGAGCAGTGGTCAAAACTAGGTCTTGGCTTAGACTATTCACGTGAACGTTTTACATTAGACGAAGGTCTTTCAAATGCTGTAAAAGAGGTATTTGTAAAGCTGTATAACAAAGGACTAATCTACCGCGGTGAATATATTATTAACTGGGATCCTGCAACCAAAACGGCTCTTTCTGATATCGAAGTAATCCATAAAGATGTACAGGGTGCATTCTATCATATGCAGTACCCACTTGCAGATGGTACTGGTTTTATAAATATTGCAACAACTCGACCAGAAACAATGCTTGGAGATACAGCAGTAGCTGTTCATCCAGAAGATTCTCGTTACAAACATCTTATTGGAAAAATGGTTAAACTTCCGATTGTTGGCCGTGAAATTCCAATAGTCGCGGATGACTATGTGGATATGGAATTTGGTAGTGGAGCAGTAAAAATTACGCCTGCACATGACCCAAATGACTTTGAAATTGGAAACCGCCATAATCTACAACGTATTTTAGTAATGAATGAAGATGGAACGATGAATAAAAATGCTGCTGGCTACGAAGGAATGGATCGTTTTGCTTGCCGTAAACAAATCGTAAAAGATTTGCAGGACGCTGGTGTATTATTCAAAATTGAAGAACATCTTCATTCTGTAGGTCATTCTGAGCGTAGTGGAGCAGTTGTTGAACCATATCTTTCTACGCAATGGTTTGTTAAAATGCAACCACTTGCAGACGAGGCTATTAAATTACAGCAAGCAGAAGGTAAAGTAAATTTTGTACCTGAACGATTTGAAAAAACGTATTTACAATGGATGGAAAATATTCATGATTGGTGTATTTCTCGTCAACTATGGTGGGGACACCGAATTCCTGCTTGGTACCATAATGAAACTGGAGAAGTGTATGTTGGACATGAAGCGCCAGCGGATGTTGAAAACTGGCGACAAGATGATGATGTATTAGATACATGGTTCTCCTCAGCTTTATGGCCATTCTCTACACTTGGTTGGCCAGATGCTGAGAATGAAGAATTTAAAAAATACTATCCAACAAATACTCTTGTAACTGGTTATGATATTATATTCTTCTGGGTTTCTCGTATGATTTTCCAAGGTATCGAATTTACTGGAACACGACCATTTGAGGATGTTCTGATTCATGGGTTAGTAAGAGCAGAAGATGGTCGAAAGATGTCGAAATCACTTGGAAATGGTATTGATCCAATGGAAGTGATAGATAAATATGGTGCTGATTCGCTTCGTTATTTCTTGAGTACTGGTTCTTCTCCAGGGCAAGATTTACGTTTTTCTACAGAAAAAGTAGAAGCAGTATGGAATTTTGCTAATAAAATTTGGAATGCGTCTCGTTTTGCATTAATGAATATGGATGGCTTAAAGTTTGATGAAATTAATTTAGAAGGTAAAAAGTCCGTTGCAGATGCATGGATTTTAACTCGCTTGAATGAAACAATAGACCAAGTAACAAGACTATCCGAAAAATATGAATTTGGCGAAGTGGGTAGAGCGCTATATAACTTCATTTGGGATGATATTTGTGACTGGTATATTGAGATGTCGAAACTTCCTTTAAATGGAGAAGATGAAGAAGCGAAGAAAATGACTCGGTCTGTTCTTGCCTATGTATTAGACAATACTATGCGCTTGTTACATCCATTTATGCCTTTCATTACGGAAGAAATTTGGCAAAACCTTCCGCATGAAGGAGAGTCTATTACATTAGCTCCTTGGCCTACTGTAAATGAGGCACTTTCCAATAAAGAAGATGCAGCGAGTATGAAATTATTAGCGGAAATAATCCGATCCGTTCGTAATATTAGAGCAGAAGTACAAACGCCAATGAGTAAAAAAGTACCATTGTACATCTCAGCTAAAGATAATGAAACTTTAACAGTATTAGAGGCAAATGCGAAGTATCTAGAACGCTTCTGCAATCCTGAGCCACTTGTAATTGGCCAAGGAATTGTGGCACCAGAGCAGTCAATGTCAGCAGTTGTTTCAGGAGCAGAATTATTCTTACCATTACAAGGACTAATTGACATTGATGCTGAGAAAGCCCGCTTAGAAAAAGAATTAGAAAAATGGGCAAAAGAAGTGAAGTTAGTTCAAGGGAAATTATCGAACGAACGTTTTGTTTCTAAAGCGCCGGAAGCAGTAGTAGCCGAAGAACGTGCAAAAGAGCAGGATTATTTAGAGAAACACGCCGCAGTAATGAAGCGTTTAGAAGAGTTAAAAAATATGTAAAAAATAAAGAGTGAGTCGAATTTTTAATTCGGTTCACTCTTTTATTTGTGGCGAAGAAAGCATTAAGTAGTTTGAGTAGTACAAACTACAAGTTAAGTACCACATGAATTGGGACGAGCACCACATAAATCAATTTGAATACCACATAACCACATCTGAGCACCACATATCTAGGCTGAATACCTCATAAAGTAGTTTGATTGCCACATACCCCAGGTTGAGCACCACATAAATCAGTTTGAATACCACATAACCACAGCTGAGCACCACATATCTAGGCTGAATACCTCATAAAGTAGTTTGATTGCCACATACCCCAGGTTGAGCACCACATAAATCAGT
>NZ_JBHVRO010000010.1:0-32554 GCF_042885655.1 Psychrobacillus sp. NPDC058041 | reverse complement strand
GTTTGAATACCACATAACCACAGCAGAGCACCACATATCTAGGCTGATTACCTCATAAAGTAGTTTAAGTACCACATATCCCAGGTTGAGCACCACATAAATCAGTTTGATTGCCACATAACCAAATCCGAGTGCCACATACCCCATTCCATAAGGAAAAATCCAGGCAGATTTTACATCTGACCTGGATTTTCTGTTAATTTTTTATTGATATAATCCATAATTGGGATCGCTATATCTTTTTTGGTTGTAGCATAGTATGACCTTGCACCTACTGGATCTTCAATTTCATTGAACAACCAACTTCCATCTGGCAGTAAAAGAAAGTCAATTCCTATATAATCGCTTTTTAACGCTTTAGCAATTTTTTGGACATCAGCAAGTTGTTGAGAATTTAAAGTATACGCTACAACCGATCCACCTAATGTAAAATTTGACTTGAAGCTATTTTCAGCACCAGTTCGTTTAACTGCGCCAATTACTTCTGTACCTAACATAAACACTCTAACATCTGTTGCATTTGTTTCAATATAAGTTTGAGCAATTATAGACTTAGAAGAGTGTTCTTCCATGAATACTTTTGCATGGTCGTTGGAATTTACTAGTTCTACTTGTGTACCTCCATGACCATCAACTGTTTTTAATACAGCTGGATATTCTCGAATATCGGAAGTTGTAATTATTTTTCTAGTTTGGACCGAAGGAATTCCTATAAGTTGGACAAATTGAATTGCCTTCCATTTATCATTTGCGATAACATTAACTTCTGCCCGATTAAACATTCGGATATTAAGTTCCTCTAATCTTTTCGATAGCTTCGGATTTCTAGCTCTAAAAAAAACGAAATCAGCATCTGGAATAGTAGAGCATTGATCGTCTATTACAGTAAGTGTATGCCCATATTTTTCAGCAGCTATAATTAACCTATCTATAAAACTTCTATTTCTCTCTATTTCTTTTAACTCGTATATTAATAAGCCTCTCATATCACAACTGTACCGACTTTGGAAAGTATATAACTAATCATAGCATCTCCAACATTAATACCTGTAACATTAAAAATATTACGTATATGTGCAACGCCATTCACTTCGCAAACCAGTGGCTCTTCGTTTTCACCAAACAATAAATCGACACCTGCAAATTCAGCATTTAATGCTTTAGCAGCTAATATAGCAACCTCTTTTTGTCTTTCTGTAAGAATAATCGGGGATGCAGTTCCGCCATTTGTAATATTTGCACGAAAATCTGTTTCAGAATGTCGGTGCATACATGCAATTACTTGTCCTCCGACAACATTTACTCGAATATCGCGGCCTCTACTAGACTCAATATACTCCTGGAAAACATACTCTTTTCCATTCAATTCCTCGACTTTATCGAAAAACTGTTTTTTAGTTTCGATTAAATATACTTTCATACCAAATGATCCATGTGCTTCTTTAATAATCATTGGAAGATGAAGTGTTTCCAATACTTGTTCATAATAACCACTATGTTGAATAGTAAAATTAGAATACACCTTAGGAGCAATAATGGTTTTTGGCATAGGGACTTGAGCTTTTGCCAATATCATGTATTGCCGTGCTTTATTATCACAAATTTCTATAACATCTGGATCATTAAAAACGGGAATACCTTCATTCTTCAAAAACTTTGCTAATAAAATATCCTTATCTAAAAACACGACAAAGTCAGGTTTTGAATGTAATCCGTGTTGGACGTCCATTATAAGCTCATAGTTTTTTACTAATATTGCTTCAATTCCTTGATTAATGGCTGCTTCTTGAAGGAGACGAGCTTGATCGATAAATTTTTCATCCGTAAGACTACCGTTGTATACAATCCAACATGTTTGCATAATGATTGACCTCCGCTAATGCGTGATATAATAGTATTCACAAGAAGTTTAGCACGAAATTAATCTAGAAGGAATAGGGTGGAGTAAGTGGAAATAACAAATTTTAATTTATATAAAAAAAAGTGGGAGATAGATAGTGAAACAATAATAAAACCAGGCTTAGAATCTATTCAAAAAGCATTAGATAAACTAGGAAACCCACAAAACAAACAACGTGTAATACATGTGGCAGGAACAAATGGGAAAGGCTCAACCATTGCATTTTTAAGTGCTATAGCGAGTGAACATAACATAACTTATGGATCATTTACATCACCATGTATCGTGGATGTACATGATCAGATACAATTGAACGGGGAAAATGTTACATCTGAGCATATTGATAAAGCGTTTCAAAAGATGAAACAAGCTGGACTTAGTGGTATGTTAACAGATTTTGAGTTATTGACAGTAGTAGCTTACTTAGTTTTTGAAGAAGAAGCATTAGATGTTATTTTCGTGGAATCGGGTATGGGTGGAAGATTTGATAGCACTAATGTAATGAAAGAATCTATTGCAGTTGTACCAAGTATCTCGATTGATCATACAAATTTCTTAGGAGACACAATCGAGAAAATAAGTTGGCATAAAGCAGGAGTTTTGAAAGAGAATGGCAAATTAATTATAGGGCAGTTTACCGACGAAGCGAGAAATGTATTTCTACAGGAAGTGAAAGAAAAAAATGCTACGGTCTTCGAATATGGAAAAGACTTTAATGTAAATAATCATACATATACATATGGCGATCTTCATATTAACCACTTACTTCCAAACATGATCGGAAGTCATCAAATGTCTAATATGGCACTAGCAATTACCGCATTAATAGAAAGTGGATATACTTTAGAAAAAAGTAAAACGCAAAAGGCAGTTGCACAAGCTAGTTTACCTGGAAGAATGGAAAAGATAAGAGAAAATGTATATTTTGATGGGGCTCATAATAGAGCAAGTATTGATGCATTAGTAGAAACGATAAAAGACTTTTTTCCAAATAAAAGAATTCATTTTATAGTAGGAGTTTTAAAAGATAAAGATTATCAGTATATGTTAAGAAAGTTAGAGGAAGTTGGTAGTTCTTTTGAGTTTGTAAATTTTAAACACGAAAGAGCTCTTTTTGCTACGGAATTGTATAAATATAGCGAATCATGTGAAAAGAGCATTACTAAAGATGGAGAGAAAATTGATATTACAGAAAATTCAAGTGAACACATTACTATTATCACGGGGTCTTTGTATTTTATCTCAGAAATTAGAAGAAAAACAGTAAAATAGTATTTGAACTTTTCTTAATATTAAGTGTTACAATTTAATAATAATGAGTCATGAGCTAATAGTAACGGAAAATAATGCTACGAGGAGATTAATAGTCCTATGAATTATACACATAAAGCAAAAAAGATAATGGTTTTGTTATGGCTATTATGCGTGCCTTTAGGTACAGTACTAACATTTCTATATTCACCAACTAATTCCTCGGACTGGGAGCATTATGGATACTTTTTACTGTTAGCGTTATTATCAAGCGTATTTCCTTTCTTTATCGCAGGCTCGACTATTGTTTTAGTATTATGGGTTAATATGGCTATCTTTTTGAAATTTGGCCTTTTAGCTGAAATTATTTCTATGCAATTATGCATGTTTCCACTCGTTTATCATATGAAGATCAATCGACAGACACTTTACAAATATTTTTTCAATTCTTTTATGTTTTTTAGTCTTTCTGTTTTATGTGGTTCACTCGTCATGGCATTAGGATATAAAATAGGAAATTTAAACTTGAAAGATGTAGTTTTATACGGTTCTATTTATGCAATTACTTATATTTTATTTAACCATATAATTTTATATATTCGTGAATATGTATGCGGTTTCAATCCGGTACTATTAACAAAAGATTTTTACTGGGAAGTTTCTTGCTTATTAATGACACTACCATTTGGAATTAGCCTATATCTTTTTGAAAGCTCTATTGGGACCACTGCATTATGGTTATTAGGAATACCATTGATATCAATTACCTTACTCATCCGAATGTATAGTAATTCGGAAAAAGTGAATGCCGATCTGAATAAAGCAAGTGAATTTGGGCATCAGTTGGCAGAACGAATGACTGGTAAAGAAATTTTGGATATGTTTTTAGAACGATTAGCGAATATGTTTCCATTTGATTGTGGTTATATTGTCGATAATATGGATGATGGGTTTTTCATTTTACGCGCAATGGAAGATGGTGTGAATAAAGAAATTCAATGCTCGCATGAAGATATCAAATATAGTTTGGTTGGTAAAGGATATGAAAAAGGGGTTCCTGTTTTATATAAAAAACAGTCTGAGTGGAATTATATGATACCTCCGTTTTTGGCAAATGATATGCAAAGCCTTATGTGTGTTCCAATTTATCGTAACCAAAGAATAGAAGGTGTACTTATATTAGCCGCTAGGGAGAAACATGCATTTGAACCTTATCAGTTGAAGATTGTCCATTTATTATGCTCTTATTTTGCGGTGTCTCTGGAAAAAGCAAGATATGTGAAAGAAGCTGTTGAAAAGAGTGAAATTTGTGAATTGACGAAAATTCATAACTACCGTTATTTGGACAAGCAATTGGAATTGGACATGAAAAAATTAGAGGAGGGCAAGTATAATACTATCTCTTTAATCATGTTAGATATCGACAAATTTAAAATGGTAAACGATACGTATGGGCATCATAGTGGAAATTTAATTTTACGAAAATTCGCAGAGATTATAAATCGAGAAATTGGATCCAGCGGAACAGTTGCTAGATATGGGGGCGAAGAGTTTGTTATTCTTCTCCCAAACTATTCAAAATTACAAGCAATTTCCATAGCAGAACAACTTCGTAGAAAAATAGAGCAAACTCCATTTATTGTCCAATTAGACTTAGATGAAATTTCTCGAGATGAAATTATTTTTATAACTGCTAGTATTGGTGTTGCCTCCGCTCCAGAGGATAGTGAAGAAGGGAAATCATTACTTCGTAACGCCGATCGCGCACTGTACATTGGAGCAAAGCAGGCTGGTAGAAATAGGGTTGCGGAATATGTTAAGTAAATGTTATTGTAAATTAGAACCAATTAGATAATGCTAATTGGTTTTTTTATATTCGAATATGCAAATGATAGGAAAAAGGAATGATAAAGTTGAGAATTACAATTAGTAATCGTTTAAATACAAAGGGATTGACACTTATTGAGGTTCTAGTATCTATCATTCTATTTTCAATAATATTATTTTCTTTTTTTACATTATTTATACAGTCAGCGAAAACTGGTAAAACTTCAGGAGAGGTAGTAGATGCAACTTATATTGCACAAGTAGAGATGGAAAAAGTATATGAGATAAGTAGAAATGGAAGTTTCAACTATGGTCTTGATGAAATAATAAATAGTTTAAAGTATAGACAACTTTCTTCCACTAATACAGATGAACTTGTATTTGCAAAGATGAAAGAAGGGTACTATATTAAATTGAAATTGAAAAAACATTCTTATCCAGGAATGACCTATCTAGTAATAGAAGTTTTTGAGCAGGAAAATGGACCATCTAGGGCTAAAATGGAAACGATTTTAGAATGGAGGTCATAAATCATGGGAAAACAATTGAATACCGAGAAAGGTGTCACTCTAGTTGAACTCCTAGCAGCAATTGTACTTGCTAGTTTAGTGATGGTGTTAGTATATAGCGTACTGATGACTAGTACCAAACAATATAACTATCAACTTGAAAAAAGCAATCAACTAACCGATATTTCTTATGCATTAAAAATAATCACAAAAGATATAAGAAAAACCGAAAAACCTCAAATAGTTAATGAAAGTGAAATAGACTTAAATGGCATTAAATATTCTTTTAATAATAATATGATTACTAGAAATGGTGTTGCAATTGCTAATTCCATTAAGGGTTTCCGTGTGGAAGGAAACAGTGTTAAATGGATTATTGAAATAAAGAGTTCGGATCCAAAAGGAGTAGAAAAAACTGAAAAAACAGAAATCTATCTAAGGAAAGGAGATGATTAAGTTTGAAGTTTAAAAATGTGAAAATGCATCGCCATTTAAATGCAAACGGTTATACACTTGTAGGAGTATTAATGTTGTTAGTTCTCATCACTGTTTTGGGTGCAGGTGTACTAACCGTTACTGGGAATGGTTTGAAATTATCTGCAAATGAACGCACCGATCAGTCCACTTTTTATATTGCTGAAGCGGGGATCGTTGAAACTCGAAGAAATCTAGAGAATAAAGTTAACGATGCTTATAACGAGGCTTACAAGGAGACATTAGACGAATATAATAGGAAATTGGCCGATTATTATAATTTACCTATTAAAGACCAAACAGGATTTATGTTTGACTTTGCGACAAAATTGGAAGCAACCTACTTAAAAAAAATAGAATTGAAGCTGCCTGTTTCATGGACCGAACAGTCTGATAGGTTTGATCCTAATTATGACGAGAAGAACTCTAAAACATTACCGATTGCAAAGATTTCGATAAATAGGGTTAAAGCGAATGCAGATATATATGAATATAAAATTACTTCAGTAGGTACAATCGGGAAAAAGGAGCGCACAGTTTCTCAAAAATTATCCGTAAATCTTAAGGTTGGGAATTTGGGTAGTCCCGGAACTCCCGGTGATCCTGGCACACCAGGAACCCCTGGGCATCAGGGTGGACCAGTCACAGGGTTGCCTGAGAATACAGCTATAATCGTAAAGAATGAAATAAAACTTAAAAGTTCAACAGTTACAGGTAATATTGCAACTCTGAAACCAGGACCTAAAAGTATTACAATCGACTGGGGTGAGCCTACCATTAATGGCTCATTTTATGTGCCGAGTGGCTCTGAAGCAACTGCGTTAACAAAACCAGCGAGTATGGGGTTTTCCCCTCAGGTAAATGGAGTTAAGTTAGGGACTATGCCAGAACTGCCTCCATTTCCAACACCGCCAAATTATAATTCTTTAGGTAACTATATTTCACCCGATAATGGATCTTCTACCTTTAAAGTTCAAAATAATGCATCTTTAGGAACTTTGAAAGCATCCGGAAGTCATACGTTAACAATAGATATTGGTGATACGGATAAAGAACTTGTTTTAGATAACTTGGACATTAGTGGTAGTGCGCAAGTTATTATTAAAGGGACAGGAAAATTAACTTTACATGTAAAAAATAATCTTTATATTACAGGGAGCGGAAAATTTAATGCGCAATTACCTAGTAAAAATGCAGAAATTTTTTATTCAGGAAATGAAGTGTTAGGGAAAAATTTTGGTGGAGGAGCAGAAATATATTCTTCTTTATATGCCAAAACAGCAAATGTAGATATTTCTTCCAGTACAAAAGTCTATGGAAATATTCTTTCTGGAGGTAGCTCATTTATTGTCCGTGGTGAGGGGAAAGTGGGTCCTTCTTTATACTTTGCCCCGAATGCACAGTTTGAAGTTAGAAATAGCGGGAAAGTAACAGGAACTGTCATTGGTAATTCGATTGTTATGGAGGGACAGGGAGTAATTAATTATGGGACACCACAATATAATACGTGGGTTCCAGGTATTCCTAGCACTCCGAGTACGCCTGGAACTCCTCCAACAAAATCCGACAATCCGAACTTAACAAAAAGAGAACCTTTGATTGAACTCTAGACTTGCCATCATGGCAAGTCTCATTTTTTAACACATAAGATTCCATTTATTGTTCTAGAATGGAAAAAATCTTTAAGTAAAGAAATAAACTTTATTTTTTTAAGGAGTATATAGTTCCATAGACTCATTCTAGTTTAGATAGTTTGTAAAATATATATATAGTTGTGAAATAAGTCATATACAATGAGTGGGGCTATATTGTATTATAATTACAATAAATATTATACTCAGATTAAATAAAATAGAAAAAAGTGGATTGGAGGATTGATGATGAAAATACTTACAAAAAGTATTAGTCTATTAGGTTTAATTACTCTCTTTATCTATTTATTGTTATCAGAAAATAATATTGCATTTTTAACTGTAGAAGCCGAATCTGGCGGATCCACTATAGGTGGAGTACAAATAGAAGATTTAGATAAAATAGAAATAACTAATCGATTGGAGATAGCAGTCGAAAAATGGAAGGAAAACAATGATTTGGTGATTGTCGGTGAAGGGGTATATATGCCTTTAGATACTACATATTTCAATTTTGATGTAGAATCTTCTGTAAATCAATACTTCATTGACTCTCAAAAACCTTGGTTTGCTTTTTGGAAAAAAGATTCAATTATACATATTCCTATTCAATTTACAATAGAACCTGCATTAATAGCATTAATAGGAGAAAATTCAAAGTTGAATGCAGAAGAAACTATGGAAAATATTAAGTCTCAAGTTGCTGTATTGTCAAAAGAACCTATTAAAGCCGTTTTCAAGGATTTATCTGCTTTAGAGTCAGAACGTATTGCTTTTGAACTTGAAAAACTTCCTGCTAACACTGTTGGGTTATCGGAAGTTATTACAGCGTTGAATGAACAGGTTATTTCTACAGGTGAGGTCTTTTCTTTTTTAGATAAAACAAAGGATATAAGTAGTTTATATAGCGATGAAACTGCGGATTTTATTTCTTCATTGTTGTACAGCGTTATACTTCAAACTGATTTTGAAATTGTAGAACGGCATTCCCAAGAAGTTATTCCATCTTATTTAGAGCCGGGGATAGAAGCAGATATTGACCTAAAATCAAAGAAAGATCTAAAATTTGCAAATAACAATAATCCAGCTGTATTAAAAATGAGCTTAATAGATTCTAAATTGTTGGTAGAATTATATTCACTTCCAAATGAGACAATAAGTAAGTATGAGGTTCGTAATCGTCAAGTTGTTGAACCGAGAACAATCTACCGCTACTCCTCTGACTTAAAACCGGGTGAGGAAAATCTTATACAAGAAGGAATTCCTGGATTGAGGATATCCGTATATCGTATTGTTTCGGATAAGAAAGGACCTTATGAAAAAGAAGAGCTTGTTAGTCAGGACTACTATTCTCCAACTCATCGAATTGTATTAAAATCTTCTTTAATATCTGAAGCTACCTTTACAAAAGACCCTGACCTTGAGATTGATTTAAATGGAGACGGTTTGTCAGATATGAATGAAAAAGAATCTAATAACAATCCGAACGCGGAAGAAGATTCCGAAAATTCATCCTTCGAAGATGATTCAGATAGGTTACCAGAGGGTAGTTATTATGATAAAGCTGGAAATATTATTAAAGAAGGATCTGAATAATTGCATCTAGGGGGAAGATGATGAGAAAGAATACACGTAAACGATTGGGCGATTTACTTGTTGAGTCCCATGTAATTAGTAATGACCAGCTAGAGTATGCGTTATCTCATAAGAGTCGTGAAGAAAAACTGGGAGACTTTTTAATAAGAGAGAGCTTATTAACGGAGCAACAACTTATTGAGGTGCTAGAGTTTCAATTAGGAATTCCTCATGTTAGTTTAAATCAGTTTTCCATTGAACCCGAACTGATTCAACTTGTTCCAAAAGAGTTAGTGAAACGTGCGAACATAATGCCGATAAAAAAAGATCGCAACAAACTTTTAATAGCAATGGCCGATCCGATGGACTACTTCGCTATAGAAGAAGTTCGTATGGCAACAGGTTGTCAAATAGAGACAAGTATCGCTACAAAAGACGACCTCTATCGAACAATTACAAAATATTATGATTTACAAGAGTCGATGGATTTAGCGTTAAGTGATATGACGCCTACCGAATTAGAAAATGACACGCAAATAATGGACGAAGATTCTCCAATTGTTCGGTTAGTAAATCAAATTGTTGCAAATGGGGTTGCACAGCGAGCAAGTGACATCCATTTTGATCCACAAGATAAGGAATTACGTGTTCGATATCGTGTAGATGGAATGTTAAAGACGGAAAGAGCTTTACCAAAACATATGCAAAATGTCATTTTAGCTCGTATTAAAATTATGGGGAATTTAAATATTACGGAAAATAGAATACCGCAAGATGGGCGTATTAAATTGACCGTTAACATGAAACCAGTTGATATTCGTCTGTCCACCTTACCGACAATTTATGGTGAAAAAGTAGTTATGCGAATTTTAGATTTAAGTAGTGCACTAAACAATATGAGCAAGCTTGGATTCAATGAAAAAAACTATAGGACTTTTAATGAAATGATAGAAAAGCCAAATGGCATTGTATTAATAACTGGACCAACTGGATCTGGTAAATCTTCTACTTTGTATGCAGCTCTTAATAAATTGAATGATGAAGATGTCAACATTATTACAGTGGAAGATCCAGTGGAATACCAACTAGAGGGTATAAATCAGATACAAGTTAGAGAAGAAGTCGGCTTGACCTTTGCAGCTGGACTTCGATCTATATTACGACAAGACCCGGATATTGTAATGGTAGGAGAAATACGTGATTTGGAAACTGCACAAATTGCCGTAAGGGCTTCATTAACAGGGCATCTTGTACTCAGTACCCTACACACAAATAGTGCAGTAGAATCTGTTTCTCGTATGAGAGATATGGGAGTGGAACCTTTTTTATTGTCTTCTTCTCTAGTCGGGGTAGTAGCGCAACGATTAGTTCGAAAGGTATGTCTTGATTGTAGTGAAGTGCAAAAACCGAATGATAGGGAAATTGAAGTTTTTGCAGAACATGGAATGAAGATTCAAGAAGTACGGCGAGGTAGAGGTTGCCCATCCTGTAACCATACTGGTTATAGAGGGCGAATTGCCATACATGAAGTACTAGCGGTTGATGAATTTGTTAAAGATGTCATTTTAACAGGAAAAAGCAATGCATTTCTCAGAGAACATATGAAAGAAATGGCTTATTATAGCTTGCTAGAAGACGGTTTATTAAAGGTGCAAGAGGGGTTAACGACCACAGAAGAAGTTCTTCGTGTCGCAACAACTGATTAAGGTGGGATGATATGAAAATTTCCATTATCCAATTATTAGAAAAGTCTTTTCATGATAAAGCATCCGATCTTCATATTACAGTTGGTCTGCCTCCTGTATTTCGAGTGAATGGTGCATTAAAAACATTCGGAGATACAAATTTGAATGAAGAAGACACAAGAGGAATGCTAAAAGAGATCATACCTGCTCCAAAAATGGAGGAGTTTGTAGAAAAAGGGGAGATTGATTTCAGTTTTGAAATACCAACTTCTTGCCGTTTTCGTATAAATGCTTATCAACAACAAAATAATGTCTCAATTGCTGCCCGCATGATTGAAACTAAAATACCGGCAATCGAGACGCTTGGTATGCCCAATGTACTTTATACATTAGCAGACAAGCCACAAGGTCTTATTTTAGTCACAGGTCCAACTGGATCAGGGAAATCAACAACTCTTGCTTCGATGATTGATTATATTAATACAACCAAATCAAAGCATATTATTACATTGGAAGATCCAATTGAATATGTACATACGCATAAGAAATCTGTTATCAATCAACGAGAAGTTGGAGCTGACACGCAAAGCTTTGCTAACGGACTTCGAGCCGCTCTTCGACAAGATCCAGACGTTATATTAGTTGGTGAAATGCGGGATTTAGAAACGATTTCGACAGCAATTACGGCAGCAGAGACAGGTCATTTAGTAATGGCGACTCTGCATACTAGTAGTGCTCCTACGACGATTGACCGAATTATTGATGTATTTCCACCTCATCAACAAGGGCAAATTCGTATTCAACTAGCGAATGTGCTACAAGGTATCATTTCGCAACGACTATTTGTTCGAAGTGATGCAAAAGGTCGAATAGCGGCAACTGAAATATTAGTGCAAATACCAGCTGTTGCCAACCTTATTCGCAACGAAAAAGTACATCAAATTCAAAATGTAATGCAAACAAGTCGAGCACTTGGCATGCACACGCTTGAATCATCTATTCAAAGCTTACTTTCTTCCGGGAAGATTTCGATGGAATCTGCCAAACCATTTGTGAATGTAGGTGAGTATTGATGGTTGTATTTAAATACAATGGTCGAACTGCACAGGGTGGTTTAAAAAAAGGAACTGTAGATGCCATTAATAAACAAGCTGCAATTACAAAGCTTCGTGCCCAAGGCATCAATCCAAGAGAATTAGAAGAGTCCAAAAGTATATTACATAAAGAACTAACGATTGGTGGAAAAGTAAAAAATCAAGACTTTGTAATATACAGTCGACAATTTGCAACATTAATACGTGCAGGAGTTTCAATTTTAGAATCTACTAGAATATTAGGAGAACAAACTTCCAGCAAAGTGTTAAAAAAAGGTTTGATGGAAGTAGAAGAAGATGTCCGTTCTGGATTGTCATTTTCGGATGCAGCTGCTAAAAATCCAAAAGTTTTCCCTGCTTTATTTGTCAATATGATACGTGCGGGTGAAGCAACTGGTAATTTAGATGAGTCTTTAGAGAGACTTGCATTTTCATATGAAAAGCAATTTAAATTGCAAAAGAAAGTGCAATCAACGTTAGCTTATCCTGTTGTACTTTTAGTACTTACGGTAATTGTTGCTGTGTTTTTAATGTTAACGATTGTTCCACAATTTGTAACAATGTTCGATGATATGGGAGCAGAACTACCTACCATTACAAAAGTGGTGATGAGATTTAGTGACGCACTCCAATCATCTTGGTATATATTTTTAGTATTAATTCTTCTTGTTGTTGGAGGTTTCAGCTATTTATACAAACAAAATAATTCCTTCAACTATTCAGTAAATCTAATTTTATTAAAAATACCTGTTTTTGGGAAATTACTTCAAAAATCAGCAATTGCTCGGATGACACGTACACTTTCTTCGTTATTTAGTAGTTCAGTGCCGATTTTACAGGCGCTTACAATCGTAGAAAAAGTAATTGGGAATCCTGTCGTGAGCAAAGTAGTACGAGAATCAAGGACAAGCCTTGAGCAAGGTAGTACGCTCACAGCACCACTTGAAAAGAGTTGGATTTTCCCACCACTTGTAACGCAAATGACGGCAATTGGAGAGCAAACAGGTTCACTCGACTATATGTTAGAAAAAATTGCAGTGTTTTATGAAGATGATGTGGACCGTACAGTAGACACGTTAAAGTCTTTAATCGAACCACTGATGATCGTGTTTTTAGCCACCATAGTAGGAACAATTGTAATGGCAATTATGGTACCAATGTTTAGTTTATATGAACAAATGTAATCGTTGTTTTCCATTAAAGGAGGTGATAAGTCATGAAAACAATGATGCAAGAAATATCGCACGAAACGATCGAAACCAATTCTAGGGGGAATAATAAAATGAAAAAGTTCACTAAAATACTTAAAAATCAAAAAGGTTTAACACTTATCGAGCTTCTAGCAGTAATCGTTATCCTAGCTATCGTAGCAGCAATTGCTGTTCCATCTATTAGTGGAGTAATTGAAAATAGTAAATATAACGCAGCTAAGGCCGATGCCATAAGTGTATTAAATGCTGCTCAATTATATTATACTGATTCCCCATCTGCTGCGAGTGGTGTTACTGTAGCAACATTAAAAAATGAAGGATATTTAGAAACTATTGGTATGATACCTGATACTGCAACTGTTGCAAGTGGAACTCCAAAAAAATTAACTACTGCAGCTATTACTTATTCTGGTTCAAAAAAAATCACATTCACAAATTCTACAATTCAGTCAATAAATGTTGATACAACAAAGGGAAGCACGTCCGGAGATAAAACGATAAATTAAAATATAAAAGTCGTTACAGCAGCCTCGGCTGCTGTAGTCTCTTATTCTCACGTTTGAGCAAATGAAACATTCGTTTTCCGAAACGTGAAAGTAAAACATAGACAGATTAGAAATATAGAGGGGGCAACGGCTATGTTCAAAAGTAAAAAGAAGCGTTTTGTTGCGTTAGAAGTGAATGCAAATATTATTCGGGCTATTGTATTAGATAGCCCAGATATCAATCAAGCAACCTTATATGAACAGCCGCTTCAAGCTGGAATTATGGATGGTGACGTAATTCGGGATGAAATGGCTCTATACGATATATTGAAAGACCTTATTAAAGAATGGGGCATCAAACGGTACGATGTGCGATTTTTTGTACCAGACAGTTTAGTAATGATGAAAACATTTGAGCACCCTAAGGACCTAATCTCTTCCAAACTAAAAGGATATGTGGAGATGGAGCTTGGTCGCACAATTCATCTTCCGTTTTCTCAACCATTAATCGATGTGTATGATGAAAAACCGGACGATGGGGAAGCAACACTATTTGCAGCTCCTTCGGAAGAAATTATTAAAATGGGAGGATTATTAGACGATCTGTCTTTACATCCAACAATTTCTGATGTCCGTACGTTATCCACCATTCGTTACTTAGAAAAAACGAATAAGTTTGTATCTGATAAAAGCTATTTAATAACAGATTGGTCGATTAATGGAGTGTCTATTAGTATTTATACTCCTGGAAAGCTTGAATTTCTTCGTTACCAAACCATAGATAGTCATACACAAAAATGGCAATCACGTCAGGAAAATGAGAAAGATGTGTTGTTTTTTTATGAAGGAGAAATAGAAGAGTATCGGAGCCAGTTAATCGATCAAATTGCAGAAATCGATCGCATCTTAAATTTTTATCGTTTCTCTTTATATAAAGGCGAAAAAGCAGTAGATGAAATAATTATTTTAGGGGATTCCCCGGATATAGACTATATAACTTCCGAAATGCGTGCAAATTACGGAACACCCATTCAGTATATTAATGATGCAATGATTCAAGCGGTCTATCCTAATTTTAAAGCTAGGCATGTGCCACTTCTTGGTCTTGTTCTTAAGGAGGCCTTTTAATGGTTCCAGAGATTAATCTTTTGCCCAATATGGAGAGAAGAAAGTCTAATAATCTCTTCATTATTTTAGGTATTATATTGTTCGCTGTACTTATTATATTTATTAGTATGCAATTAATTTCATATAAAAAAGATATAGCTGCATTAACTACCGAGGAAACCCAATTAGCAGCAGAAAGAGATGTGCTAAATGCTCAAGTTTCTTCTACTAATCAAACAGAAAATCAAGGAAGTCTTTCTTCTTCCGTTGCTTTTGTAGAAAGTGTTTCGTATCCTGTCAGCCCTTTGATGGATGAAGTACAATCTTTGTTAGTTGATGACACGTATTTACGAGACTATCAATTTGATGAAACAGGTGTAATTCTTACTGTAGATTTCGAGACAATGAATGATGTATCCATTTTCATTGGAAAATTATTAAATAGTTCTTATTTTGGGGATGTAAAAGTGGAGCAAATTTCAACCTTTGAGCCAGTGGACAATACAGATGAAACAAAAGGAACTAACTTTGATGTTCAAGAACGTTATTCTGCAACCCTTAATCTTTCCATCGATCAAACGTATTTAAGTACAGGAGGTGCCCGTCGATGAATGATTTAGTAAGTAATAAGAAAACGGGTTTCTTCTTAATAATAGCCTTAATTGTGGTGGTTCTTGGTGCAATCTACTATTACTTTGTTTACCCTTTAAACGAAGAAAAAAGTTCGAAAGAAGTTACGATAAGTAATGTTCGAAATGAAATTGCGGTATTAGAAACACAATTAGCTATTCCAGGTGGTGAAAAAGAGAATGAGGAAAATAGTTTTGTTTTGCAAAAGAAAGTTCCGGTTACTCGCGCTCTAAATGAGTTAATTCGTTCAATCGAACAAGTGGAGCTTATTAGCGAATCTAAAATAGAATCCATTAACTTTAATAATTATGACGAGAGTGTGGTTGAATCTACTCTTGTGCCAACTAAAACGGAAGAAAACGCACAAACGGATCATACAGAAACGACTGAAGAAAATACAGCTAATGAAACACCTGTTTCTCCAGTAGCTAATACTGTGCTTCCTGCTCAATTAAAGTTAATTACTTTAAACATTTCTGTACTAACAAAAGATTACGATCATCTAAATTCTTTTATTAAAGAACTTGAAAACCTAGAACGAATTCTTCGTGTCGATCAAATAAAGTTCTCGGTCCCAGGTGAGGAACAACAAACTGAAATGGATTCGGAAAAAACGATTTCTGCTACAATTCAATTGACTACGTTTTACTATGATGAAAAAAATAATGGAGAATTAAAATGACTATTCTATATACACTATTATTTTTCATATACGGCCTAATTTTCGGTTCCTTCTTCAATGTAGTAGGATTACGAGTGCCAAAAGGAGAGTCAATAGTAAAACCTCCTTCCCATTGCACTGTCTGTGAACGAAATTTGACGATTCTCGACTTAGTGCCGGTATTTTCCTTTTTGATTTTGAGAGGGAAATGTAGAGGTTGTGGAACGAAAATCCATTGGATGTATCCAGTGATGGAGCTTACAACGGGTGTATTATTCGCGTTAGCATTTGTTGAACTTGGGTTTTCAAAGGAATTAATTGTAGCAACTTTATTTATTTCGTTGCTTGTAATCATTACAATATCTGATATTGCTTATATGCTAATACCTGATAAGATTCTATTATTCTTCGTAATTCCTTTAATTGCAATGAGATTTTTATCGCCTTTAACTCCTTGGTGGAACAGTATTTTAGGCGCGATAATAGGGTTTGGTCTGTTATTTTTGATCGCAGTATTGTCGAAGGGTGGAATGGGTGGAGGAGATATTAAACTATTTTTTGTCATCGGTATTGTGTTAGGTGTCACGCAGACTGTAGTAACCCTATTTTTAGCGTCTTTCATTGGTGCTATTGTTGGAGTTATTATTTTGAAGAAAGCAAAGAAAGGACGTAAAACACCGATACCATTTGGACCTTCGATTGCAGCAGCTGCAATTATTTCCTACTTTTTCGGCAATACGATTGTCGACTGGTATGTAAATTTGTTTTTTTAACTCGATAACTTTTGTAGGCGAGACGACATAGGTCTCGTCTTTTTTTATTTTTGAAATGGTAAGGTTGTGGTAAAAGAGGTGAATTTATGCCAATTAGAAGACGGAATTCAAGGAATAAAGTAATACTAGCGGGTATACAAGGATTAATAATAGGAGTAGTTGGAGTATTACTCTTCGGATTTCTTTTAAACTTATCAAATGTAAAAAATAATGAAGAAGCAGAACAGAATGGACAAGTATCTACACCACCTAAGGTGGATGAAAAAAATGACAAAATAGAAGTAAGTGCTGATATAACACTTCCCTTTAAAGCTAAACAATATGGTGTGTTTACAACAAAAGAGAGTGCAATTGCATTTATCAGTGAGCAACCTAGCCTTCAAAAGGCAAGCATTGTCAATGTAAATAATAAATTCTATGTGTGGAGTAAATTGTTTGTTGATGAAGTAAGTACTTCAGATAGTGAAAATCTGCAAACTTTCATTAAACCATTATATATTTCTACAAAGGGTTGTGAAGATCCGAAAATGAAAAATATTATCAACGTATTACAAGAAGAAAAACTAACAAAAAATTATTTTGATTCACTTGCTAAAAAAGAAGAATATCCAGAAGATTTGATGAGTATAGTAGCCGCTGTATCAGCGTTTTCAGAGGATTCTGCGGTTATAAGATTACTTGTTTTGACTCATTATTTAGAACAAAATAGTTGCTTAAAATTAAATTTTTGATGTAAATATGGTGGCGAAATGAAATTGTAATGTTATTATACACAATTCCCATTTTTGCGTATCTTTTGTATCCTATTGTAAAGGGGGAATTAAGATGCAACTTATTACAGACAAAAAAATTATTTTAGCAAGTGAATCACCTAGAAGAAAAGAACTTTTTAGTAGTTTAGGTATTCCTTTCGAAGTACAACCATCAGGTGTAATCGAAGAGTTAGATGGTATCTATACTCCAGAGGAAATGGCTATCGGTATTGCGGATCTAAAGGCATCTACCATTGCCCATAGAAATCCCAATGCCATAGTAATTGCCGCTGATACAACTGTTCGCTTAGGTAGTGAGTTATTATCCAAGCCTAAAAATAATGAGCAAGCCAAAAAATTTCTAAGATTACTTTCTGGAAAAGTTCATAATGTTATTACAGGTGTTTCTATTTTAGGACAAGATGTAAGTATTGCTTTTGCGGAATCTACTTTAGTAAAGTTTTATGAGCTTACTGATGAGGAAATCGATGCTTATGTCGAAACTGGTGATTCCTTAGATAAAGCAGGAGGGTATGGAATACAAACGATGGGGGGACTATTCGTTGAAAACGTCCAAGGAGATTATAATAATGTGGTAGGTCTTCCTATAAGTCGTTTGTATAGAACTCTGCTAAATTTAGGTGTGATAGAATTTGCTAAGGAGAAATCTAAATGACTGTAAATTTGAATCCATCTTTAATGATTAAGGATGTTCATTTAGCTGATCGTCCTAGGGAGAGATTAGTTAGACAAGGTGCAGAAAGCTTGTCTAATCAAGAACTAATAGCTATCTTGCTTCGTACTGGTACGAAGCAAGAATCGGTTCTTCATCTAGCTAATCGTGTTCTGAGCTTTTTTGAACAGATTCAAGAACTAAAAAATGCTACTATTGAAGAAATTATGTCAGTAAAAGGAATTGGAGAAGCAAAAGCAGTTCAGCTCTTAGCAGCCGTCGAGCTTGGAAGAAGGTTATCCCAACAACAGACAGATAATAAATTTACGATAAGATCCCCGCAAGATGCAGCAACTTACTTAATGCCCGATATGACTTTTTTGAAACAAGAGCATTTTGTAGCATTGTTTTTAAATGTCAAGAACCAAATACTCCATAAACAAACTATTTTTATAGGGTCTCTAAATGCATCCATTGTTCATCCACGAGAAATTTTCCGCGAAGCAGTAAAACGGTCTGCAGCTTCTATCATTTGTGCTCATAACCATCCCTCCGGCAATCCCGCACCATCTCCCGAAGATATTGATGTAACTAAGAGATTATATGAAGCAGGGCAACTTATGGGGATTGAATTATTAGATCATGTAATCATTGGAGATCATCAATTTATCAGTTTGAAAGAAAAGGGGTACATGTGACACTGTGCATTTTCCGTTCTATCCGTTATAATGTGAGTTATGACTTAAAATTTGCATAGAGAAACTTGCGTTAGATGGAAAGGGAGTAAAAAATAGTGTTTGGATTTGGATCAAGAGATGTAGGTATCGATTTAGGAACAGCGAATACGCTGGTTTTTATTAAAGGAAAAGGTATTGTATTAAGAGAGCCGTCAGTAGTTGCTAAAAACGTACAGAATAGAGCCATCGTTGCAGTAGGTAATGATGCAAAGAATATGATTGGACGTACACCTGGTTCTATTGTAGCTATTCGTCCGATGAAAGATGGTGTAATCGCTGACTTTGATACAACTTCAGCTATGATAGAATATTATTTGAAAAATGCGATGAAAGCGGCAGGTATGTCTTGGAGTAAGCCAAATGTGATGATTTGTGTACCATTTGGAATTACCTCTGTAGAGCAGCGTGCAGTGATTGACGCTGCAAAACAAGCTGGTGCTCGTGATGCAGTAACAATAGAGGAACCATTTGCAGCTGCTATCGGAGCAAATTTACCAGTGTGGGAACCTACTGGCAGTATGGTCGTTGATATAGGTGGAGGTACTACGGAAGTAGCGGTAATTTCACTTGGGGGAATTGTGACGAGTGAATCCGTCCGAGTTGGCGGCGATGCAATGGACCAAGCGATTACTAGCTATGTTCGTAAAAAATATAATTTAACAATTGGTGAACGTACTGCTGAAGCAATTAAAATTGAAATTGGATCTGCGAGAGTAATGGATACGGAAGATCAGATGGATATTCGTGGTCGAGATTTAGTAACTGGCTTGCCTAAAACAATTGAAATCTCTTCTAAAGAAATTGCCAATGCACTTCGTGAATCTATTTCTGCCATTATTGATGGTGTAAAGAAAACACTTGAGCAAACACCTCCCGAATTATCAGCAGATGTAATGGAACGTGGAATTATGCTAACAGGTGGTGGAGCACTACTTAAGAATTTAGATAAAGTTATTAGTTACCAAACGAATATGCCGGTATTTATTGCAGAAAATCCATTAGATTGTGTAGCTTTTGGAACAGGGAAAGCACTTGATCATATGGAATTATTAAAAAGACAACAAACGAGAAATTAAGGAGTAGTGAGATATGCCACAGTTTTTTTCAAATAAGCGATTAATACTGCTGCTTGTAGGAATGATATTTCTTGTGGCACTCATCAGCTTTTCGTTACGAGATAGAAATCATGCATCAGTACCTGAACAATTAGTTAAAGACGTGGTCGGCTTTGGACAATCCATTTTTTCGAAGCCGACACAGTACGTTACTGGTGTTTTTAATAATGTAGAATCATTACTTAATACATATGATGAAAATAAACGATTAAAAGCTAGATTAGAAGATTATGCTACCTTACAAGCAGATGTAAGTGATTTAGAAATAGAAAATAATGAATTACGTAAAATTATAGATAAAAAAGAAAGTCTTCGTGCATTTAACCCAATTCAATCTACTGTAATTGCTAGAAATCCGGATCAATGGGAAGAGAAGATTATTATTGATAGAGGAGAAATTCATGGGGTAGAAGTAAATATGGCTGTTATGACTTCGCAAGGTTTAATCGGGAAAGTTATATTAACAACTCCATATACATCTACCGTTGAACTTTTATCAACTCAAAACCCTAATTACCGTGTGTCCGCAGTAATTTCAGATAAAGAAGAAGTTTTTGGGCTAATCGAAGGATATGATGAAAAACGAAAAGAACTGATATTAAAGAGAATCGATTCCGAGTTTGAAGTAAAAAAAGGTCAAAAAGTCACTACTTCTGGTTTAGGTGGTATTTTCCCAAAAGGTATACTAATCGGTGAAGTTACAGAAGTAACAACAGATGATTATGGCTTAACAAAGCTTGCTTATGTAAAACCAGCTGCTAATTTCTCTATTTTAGACCATGTTATTATCTCGAAACGAACTATTTCTCCAGTAGATGGAACAGACGGGGGAAATACGGAGAGTGATTTAACAAAAGGTGTGGGTGACGGCTCATGATCCGTTTTTTAGTAATTATCATTTCGGTTCTATTATTTTATATGGAACCGATTTTTGGACTTTTTTCTCCTATTGAACTAAATAGTGATTTTTATGTTTTAGTTCCTCGTTTTTTAATCATATATTTAATATTTGTCGCTATCTACTATGATCGGAAACGTGCAATAATTTATGCAGTGTTTTTTGGACTCTTGTATGATGTGTTTTTCATTGATATTATTGGTTTATATTCTTTTATTTATCCATTAATGTGTTTAGTTGCTAGTTTTATTGCTAAATATGTTTATCAGCATTTATTAGTTGCTACAATTTTGACACTTATTTTAGTGGCAGCTGTAGAGTTATTATTATTTTTGTTTTATACTTTTATTGGTATTAAAAGCATGACATTTACAGTTTTTTTACAACATAATCTTATTCCAACTATGATTGCTAACTTTATCTTTATCGTGATGTTTGGATGGCTCTTTAAATATATTCTTCTAAATAGATTTAAACAAAAAACATTATTGCTTCAAAAATAATGTTACGTTAAACGGTGGATCTGAGGTGACTTGATTGACAAAAAAGCAGTTAATATCTATTAAAGGAACGAAAGAGGGCCTTGTATTACGCCTAGACGATCAGTGTTCATATGCAGAGCTTTTAGAAGAATTAGCTAAAAAGGTTTCTGACGAGGGTTTTGAAGGTCAAGCAGAGGTACTTTTACAACTAGGAAATCGATATTGTAATGATGAACAAGCTAAAGAAATTATCAACTGTGTGCAACAAACTGCACATCTTCGAGTAGCAAAAATTCAAAGTGAAGTAATGACAGTAGAAGAATGCAATAAAAGATTGTTAGAAAATCAATCAGAAACTTACGTAGGTATAGTTCGATCTGGACAAGTTATAACCGCTTTAGGTGACTTAGTAGTTATTGGCGACGTCAATCCGAATGGAAGAGTTGTCGCGGGTGGTAATGTATTTGTATTAGGAAGATTAAAAGGAATAGCTCATGCTGGTTCTAATGGTAAAAGAGATGCCGTAATTGCAGCATCATGGTTAGAGGCTACTCATTTGATAATTGATAATGTAGTAGAAACAATGACGGATGAGTTAAGTATATTATCCGAGCATCCAGAAATGGAATGCGCATATTTACATACTAATGGATTTATTGCAATTGATCGTTTGCAAGAGCTTCGATTAATAAGACCGAATCTATCGACATTTAAAGGAGGAAGCTAATGTGGGAGAAGCAATCGTAATAACCTCTGGGAAAGGTGGAGTCGGTAAAACGACGACAACTGCAAACCTTGGAACTGCATTGGCTCTTCAAGGTAAAAAAGTTTGTTTAATGGATACTGATATCGGTTTAAGAAACTTAGACGTTGTCCTGGGGCTTGAAAATAGAATCATTTATGATCTTGTAGATGTCATAGAAGGGCGTTGTAAAGTTCATCAAGCATTAGTGAAGGACAAGCGTTTTGAGGATAAATTATTTTTATTACCCGCCGCCCAAACAACTGATAAAAATGCAGTTAGTCCAGAGCAAATGAAAGACCTTGTGACCGAGTTAAAAAGGGACTATGATTATGTATTAATAGACTGTCCCGCCGGAATTGAGCAAGGGTATAAAAATGCAGTTGCTGGAGCAGACAAGGCAATTGTGGTGACAACTCCTGAAATTTCTGCAGTTCGTGATGCAGATCGTATAATTGGGTTATTGGAGCAGGAGGAAACAATTGATCCACCAAAATTAATTATTAATCGCATTCGTCAGCATCTAATGAATAAAGGCGAAGCACTAGATATTAATGAAATTACGACTCATTTATCGATTGATCTATTGGGAATTGTAGCTGATGACGAAAGTGTTATCACATCATCAAATAAAGGTGAACCCGTTGTCATGGATCCATCTAATAGGGCAGCATTAGGGTACCGTAACATTGCACGTCGTATTTTAGGTGAGTCTGTACCACTAATGTCTATGGACATGCCGAAAAAAGGTGTTATGTCTAAAATCAAATCTATCTTTTCAAAATAAATTCTAGCCGACTACTAAATTTTATAGTAGTCGGTTTATTTTTTCATGAAATTGCCCCCTATTTCATATATATATGAGAGGGGGAATGTTATGTTTTCTAAAAAAAAATGGATGTTTGCATTTGTATTCGTAATGCTATTTTTTATGTTGTATAAATTTGAAAATAATGATGTATTATCAACTAGTTACTCCACATCGCTACTAGAACCTCAAAAACCAAGTGAAATATATAAGAAAGTAGTTTCTTGGTTTACAAAATCGGAAGATCTAATTAATGTTAGCGCACCTATATCGTCACCTCCTTTAATCGAGTATAAATCGATACAACCTTTTGAGGATGGTGCAATATTATCAATTGAAGATTCACAAGATCTATATGCCACTGAAAATGGATTGATAATATTTACTGGGTATACTAAAAAAACCGGAAAGACTCTTTCAATTTTATATGACACTGGAGAAACAGCGACGTTTGGATTTGTTAAAGAGTTTCATCAATTGCCATATACAACTATAAATGCAGGAGATAGTTTTGCTTCTGCGGACAATGAAATTCTTTATATTAAAGTAGAAAAGGACAAGAAAACGTTAGACACGAATGAACTGGTCGGATGGCTAGCGGAAACGTATGAACAATAAAATCTTCAAAGTACATCCCATCATGATTCCTTTTTTTTTATTTTTTTATTTTTCTGGAGAGATTGCTATATACTCCATTGTTTTTGGATCGCTATTATTTCATGAACTTGGGCATTTGCTAGCGGCAAAGCTGATAGGTATAAGAGTAAACTCATGTACGATTTTACCGTATGGCGGCGAGATTAAGATGGAGCAATTTTCCAATCGGACAAATAGACAACAACTTGTAGTTATATTATTTGGTCCGTTTTTTACTTTTCTATTATTCGTATTTTTCCATTATGTCAACTTGCCACAAAAAAATATAATGGAAGTTACACAACTAATAATTTTATTCTTAAACTTACTTCCTGTTTATCCATTAGACGGTGGACGAGCTTTAATGGTATTTATTCCAGATAAATACGTTGAGGTGATTGTTTTCTCTCTCTCCTTTAGTTTTATAATATTCTGTGTGAGTTTGTACTATTTTCCAAAGGCACTTTCTGTTACAATTGTCTTCTTATTTTTAGCTTTACAAAATTATTCTTATTGGAGATTTAGAAAGTACAAGCTAGCATTCGATTTTATAACGAAAAATGCTTGACTATATTATTCCGAATGTGATAATATTCTAATGTTATTGTTTGTAGCAGCACCCGTTGCTACAACCGCTCTGAAAAGGTAAAAGTATTCGAGTAATCGAATCACCTTTTGGAAGGCGAGTCTTAGTCTAAGAGGAGGTGCAAGTATGTACGCAATTATTGAAACTGGTGGGAAACAAATCAAAGTTGAACAAGGGCAAGAAATCTACATTGAAAAATTAGATGTAAATGCTGATGAAGTTGTAACTTTTGACAAAGTTTTATTCGTAGGTGGAGATGATGTTAAAGTTGGTGCTCCATTCGTGGAAGGTGCTAAAGTTACAGCGAAAGTTGTAAAAAACGGCAAAGCTAAAAAAATCATCGTTTTCAAATACAAAGCTAAAAAGAACTACCATAAAAAACAAGGTCATCGTCAACCATACACTAAATTAGTAGTAGAATCTATTAGTTTATAAGATGATTAAAGTGACTGTAACAAAAGATCAATCAGGTCTAATTCATTCATTTGAAATGAAAGGACATGCTAATTTTGCGGGTTATGGAAAAGATTTAGTATGTGCAGGTGCTTCTGCTGTATCATTTGGTGCAGTTAATGCCATCATTGCTCTTACAGAAATTACTCCTATTATTAAGCAAAACGGTGACGGAGGCTATTTATACGTCGAAGTGCCAAGCATATCAAATCCAGAAAAAGCTGCTCACATGCAGTTAATTCTAGAAGCGATGATTGTTTCTTTACAAACGATTGAGCAAGAATACGATAAGTATATAAAAATTACCTTCAAAAAGTAGGAGGTGGAACATATGTTAAAATTAAATCTTCAGTTTTTCGCATCCAAAAAGGGAGTAGGTTCGACTCGTAACGGTCGTGACTCTCAATCAAAACGTCTTGGCGCTAAACGTGCTGATGGACAATTTGTATCAGGCGGATCAATCTTATACCGTCAACGCGGTACTAAAATTCATCCGGGTGAAAACGTTGGACGTGGGGGAGATGACACACTTTTTGCGAAAGTTGACGGTGTAGTGCGCTTTGAGCGTTTCGGCCGCGACAAGAAAAAAGTAAGTGTATATCCTGTAGCTCAAGAAGCTTAATCTAAAAACAAAAGGACTGCATTTATGCAGTCCTTTTTCTTTTCTCTTGAAAAGTCAAGAAATTAAAATTTATACATGAGTTTACTTTTAAAGACATCAGCTTCAGTGTTTTTCTTATTTCTCTCAAGAAAAAAAAAGCTATACCTGTTATACTTGATTAAGGACAGCTTAATATGGAGCGTGTATACGATTATGGACTCTAAACAAATATCAATTAATGAAGTGTTGCGTCACACGATGCATGATTTTTTAAATAATCTACATTTGATTCAAATGAATATAGATATGGATAGACTCGAAGAGGCAAAAAATCTGATTCACACATACTCAAGTAAATGCACCCAATTTTTTGATGTGAATAATACTGGTCTATATAATACAAATGAATGGCTACAAACATTCAGTATAGCTTACAATAAAGTATCGTTGGAAGTTCAAACTACTCTACTTAATCGTGGGGCAGAACGATACGATACGCCTTTAAAAGATTATTTAGAACAATTTATTGACACTATATATCCATTGCTGAAAGGGTATCAAGAACAGGTATTAAGAATTCATCTTTATTCCAATGATGTATTGGAAGTTCATGTAGAATTAGTAGGAGAATGGACTTCCTATAACTGGATTGATGAGTCTTTTAAAGGATTATTGCGTGTCGAGAAAGAAATGAACACAGAAAAGCAAATTAAATTTAGACTAATTGCAAGTGAGAGATAGGAGTGAAATAAATGTTCGTTGATCACGTGAAAGTGTACGTCAAAGGTGGAGACGGCGGAGATGGAATGGTAGGATTCCGTCGTGAAAAGTATGTTCCTATGGGAGGTCCTGCAGGCGGGGACGGCGGGAATGGTGGAGATGTTGTTTTCGTAGTAGATGAGGGTTTACGTACGTTAATGGATTTTCGCTATAAACGAAATTTCAAGGCAAACCGTGGAGACCATGGAGGAAGTAAAAATATGCACGGCGCAAATGCGGATGATTTATTTGTAAAAGTTCCGCCAGGTACTGTTGTTATGAATGAAGAAACCGGTCAAGTAATTGCTGATTTAGTGGAAAATGGTCAAAAAGCAGTTATTGCTAAAGGTGGACGTGGAGGTAGAGGAAACTCTAGGTTCGCTACTCCTGCTAACCCAGCGCCAGAGCTTTCGGAAAAAGGAGAACCTGGTTTCGAGTTAAATGTTACGTTAGAACTTAAAGTTTTAGCTGATGTTGGTTTGGTTGGGTTCCCAAGTGTAGGGAAATCGACTTTACTATCCGTTGTATCAGCTGCAAAACCGAAAATTGCTCCATATCATTTTACAACAATCGTTCCAAATTTAGGAATGGTCGAAACGGAAGATCACCGTAGTTTTGCGATGGCAGACTTACCAGGATTAATCGAAGGGGCACATGAAGGTGTTGGCCTAGGTCATCAGTTCTTGCGTCATATTGAGCGTACGCGAGTTATCGTGCATGTTATTGATATGTCTGGACTTGAAGGACGCGATCCTTATGAGGATTACTTAACAATTAATGATGAATTAAAACAATATAATCTTCGTTTAACAGAAAGACCACAAATAATTGTTGCAAATAAAATGGACATGCCAGAATCAGAAGAAAATTTAAAAGCATTTCGTGAAAAAGTAGGATCTGATATGAAAATATTCCCTATTTCCGCTATTTCTCGTCAAGGATTACAAGACTTGCTTTTTGCCATTGCTGACATGTTAGAAGTAGCTCCTGAATTTCCGTTGCAAAACTTGGTGGAAGAAGAAACTGAAACATCTGTTATGTATAAACATGAAGCGAAAAAAGATGATTTCATAATTTCAAGAGATGACGATGGTGCATTTGTATTATCAGGCGGAACTGTTGAACGCTTATTTAAGATGACAGACTTTAGTCGTGAAGACTCTATTCGCAGATTTTCAAGACAATTACGTGGTATGGGAATCGATGATGCACTTCGTGAACGTGGTGCAAAAGATGGAGATACAGTAAGACTATTGGAATTTGAGTTTGAATTTATCGAATAGGGAAATGAGGAAACCGTATGAAAGATGTGACTCATCAACGCTTTTATTTAGTAAGGGAGGATGTACTTACCGAAGCAATGCAAAAAACTTTGGAAGCTAAGTATCTTCTCCAATCTGGAAAAGTATCCTCGATTTGGGATGCAGTAAAAGAAGTTGATTTATCTCGGAGTGCTTTTTATAAATATCGCGACGCGGTTTTTCCTTTCCATTCGATTGTGCAGGAAAGAATTTTGACAGTATTTCTGCAACTTGAAGATAGAGAAGGCGCTCTTGCTAGACTTTTACATCTTGTTGCAGAATCTTCAATAAATATTTTAACTATACATCAAACGATTCCTATTCAAGGGAGAGCAAGCGTTACTTTGTCTTTAGATGTAACAGCAATGACTAAACAGCTTGATGAATTTATCAATGATATGAAGCGACTAGACTTTGTGGAATCTGCTGAAGTAATTAGTTCTGGTGCTTTGTAAGGAGGGTTTCATATGGCAATACAAAAAGTGGCTTATCTTGGACCGGAAGCTTCCTTTACGCATTTAGCAACAAAAGCATTATTTAATAGTGATGTACTTGTACCGTGCCGGACGATACCTGAGTGCATCGAAACTGTTGTAAATGGAAAAGTGGATATTGCAGTAGTTCCCCTAGAAAATGCTTTGGAGGGAACTGTTCCACTGACTATCGATTACTTATTTCATGAAGTAGATCTTTATGTTATTGCGGAAATACAAGCTCCAATTGAGCAGCATCTTATGGTCCATCCTAATAATGAGGGAAAATGGGAAGAAATAAAGACTATTTATTCACACCCACATGCTTTGGCACAGTGTCATAAATATTTATATTATCGATTTGGAAAAGTACCTTTGGAACAATCAACTTCAACAGCAGCTGCTGCAAAGTATGTTTCCGAAAACGGAGAATCATGTATTGCAGCTATCGGAAATTATTCTGCTGCAGAAGAATATGGATTATCAATTGTTGAGCATAATATTCATGATTTCCATTTTAATCATACACGTTTCTTTGTTCTTTCAAAAAGAAATCTTTGTTTGCAGAAGACAAGTCATATTGGTCAAGTAAAAACGACTGTTATGATAACCTTACCAAAAGATGATCGTTCAGGAGCTTTACATCAAGTACTTTCCGTTTTTGCTTGGAGACAGCTTAACCTGAGCAAAATTGAATCTCGTCCATTAAAAACAGGCTTAGGACAATACTTCTTTGTTATCGATATTTTAGAAGACGAGAGAAAACCTATGATGGTAGGAGCTATGGAAGAATTAAGGGCTTTAGGATGTGAAGTCAAATCACTTGGCTCTTATAATACATATGAAACCGAAAATGAAGTACCTTTAGACTGATATTCTTTTAAGAGTAACGCGATATATATAAATAAACAAAAAGCACCTTCCTATTAAAAAATGGAGGTGCTTTTTAAAATAAAAATATACCAATTTACATGTTAGAAACAGATTGATTAACTCCGCAGATGGACAGCTGCAAATTGGCAAGTATTAAGCCGCTTCCCTTGCTCCTCCTGCGCAAAGCTCGTCGCAAAAAAGATATGTGCTCCTGCGCAAGCTCAAGTGACGCTGTCATTTCACGATCCACAATTCTAACGGTAAAATAGTGTATCCCATGTTTCGTCCAAAGCCCTTTAGAAAAGTTGAAGACTAGATGCACTTAAAGGGTGCTTGCGATTATATTAGTAATTTCCTTGTTGCTCTTCTATTCTTCAATCAAATATCCTTTTCTTCGAATCGCATCTATTCCACGATTTAAAATTTCTTCGTTCGGTGCAGAAAGAAGGTGAAGATGTATGCCTGACGTAAGCTCTAATAAAAATGAAGCCTCTGTTTCTCGTACCTTCTTTAAAAACAATTCGACATCATGGCGATTCGAAACCATTATAGAGGAAGAAATTTCCCCGTAAACTGGATGTTCAACTGTGACGTTTTCGACTGTTACACCTGCATCAACCAACGTGAGCAATTCATTCTCGGAATCTTTGGATTGATGCCGGCAAGCAACACGTTTTTGAACATACATCATATTTTCTTTGTTAGGCATTAGAATATATCCTTGACTAGTAGAAATGATTGGAATGTTCGTTGCTTTTAATAATGTAATATCGTTTACAATTACTTGACGACTGACATTCGCTAGTTTAGCCAACTCAGTCCCTGTAATAGGTTGATTTTGTTCTTTTAAAAAAGATAAAATCCATTCTCTTCTTTCTTGACCTTTTAGTTTTTTCAACAAAACCCCTCCAAACTTGCATAACTGCATACTATCATTACATAAGTTTAACATGAAGGGACTTACATTGTTTTAAAAACATGTGACCATTTGAAATTGATATACATATTTTAGAAGGAAGGAAGGAGGAAAACTGTGCACATCCATATCGTACAAAAAGGGGATACTCTTTGGAAAATTTCGAGAAGCTATGGCGTTTCCTTTGATGAACTTAAGAAATTAAATGCGCATCTCGCAAATCCGGAGTATATTGTGCCAGGGATGAAGATTTTTATTCCTGAAACGAAAAAAATGGAGTCTTCGAGACATCCATATAGCGAGGAACGTCCAGTTAAAAAAGAAATGGTAAAGAAGGAGGAAGTCAAGATTCAACCACATCATGAAAATAAAATGAAACAACAACCCGTTCATACAACTCATCCACACCATCCACACCACCATCCACACCACCCACACCATCCAGTCCATATATCGCATCCAGTTCATGTTCATCCAATTTATAAAGCTCTACCTGCTCATCCAATTCATAAAGCCTTGCCAGTTCAACCAGTGCCAGTTCAACCAGTTCCAGTTGCTCCAAAAGCGAAACAAGTACCACCTGCTCCGCCAATCCAACCATACACTATGCCATATCATATAATGCCAGTACCCGAGATAGAAATGATTCCATCCCCTCAAGGTTGGAGACTTATTGAATCTACATCGATTCATATAAATATTCACAATGAAGATCATGAAAAAGAAGTAATCAAAGTAACAAATGAGGTTAGTCCTACAGCACAAGTTCCACCAATGCCGCCAATGCCACCATTACCGGTAGCGCCAACAGTAGCACCACCAGTTCAACCAACCCCAGAATTTGTGAGCCCAGTAATGGAAGAGCCGTCTCCTCAATTCGGACCATTGGTACCTTTCGAACCAATGTGTGAATGTGAACCAATGTGTGAATGTGAGTACTGTCAGTCAATGCAACCATTTCCATACATGGAACCTAATATGATGCCTTTAATGGACCCTTACGGGGGTTATCCGTGTATGCATGTATGTTACGTTCCAGTGTATCCATGTCCACCACATCCGTACCATCACTTTTAAAAAGTGAATAATTATATTCGACAAATAAAAAAAAATGTATGGAAATGGGAAAATGAAAATGGTCTTTTTTCTGTAAAAAAGTATTCAACGGTGGAACAAGCAGAAAAAATTCGCTTAATCCATCAAGAACTACAGCAACTTGACAAACCATTTATTTTACCTGTTATGGAATCTGTCCAAGAAGACTTTATCATACAGCCTTGGTTTAAAGGAACACATTCGGTTGATTATGGCAGTGAAAGAGATCGAAAAGAAGTCTTTTCTTTATTGAAAGAGTTACACGAGACAAATCGAATGATAAAATGGGAAGACTACAACTTGCTTGGACAGTTTGATTTAATTTCTAAATGGCAAAACCGTTGTTTAAAAATGAAAGAGATCTCTTACTTTGTAGAGTTTTATATAGGTGTAGATAATACTAGGCTACTTCTTCAATATGGTGAAATTGCATTGAATAATATAAAATCATTTGGTAATAAAGAAATTACGATATTGCATGGGGATGTTGTACATCACAATTTTTTAACCAACCAAAAAGCATACAAAATGATAGACTTTGATCTTGCTGTAATTGGTCCAAAAGAAATGGAAGACATTTTGTGGATACATCGTGTGCTTCCTGCAATTGACTATGATATTTATTTTTTAATTCATGAGTTTCCCTCTTTAGAAAAGGTAGTTTCTAAACATAAAGAGGCATTGATGTATCCGAATGAATTATATAGAGAATGGCTGTATGCTTATGCACTGCCAATAGAAAGAAAGCAAAAGTTTATTGATCAGCTAATTCCATATACAAAGAAAGCATTATTGGAATGGCCAAAATTATGTTATAATTTAAGTAAATTATAAGTGAATAAATATAGCGTTGGTCGCTCGTTTAGAGAGCGACCTTCTTTCTTGTTGTCTATACTATTATGCTATAATAGGTCTGTCGATTGTGAGGGATAAAAGATATGTATGATTATATAAAAGGTCAGGTTACGCGTGTTACACCTGAGTATGTTGTTGTTGAACAACAGGGGATTGGTTATCAAATATTTACTCCAAATCCGTTTGCTTTTCATAAAAGCGAAGAAATAATTCAAGTATATACACATTTTCATGTAAGAGAAGATGCACAGCAATTAATGGGATTTTTAGACCTTTCCCAAAGAGAGTTGTTTAGAAAACTTATTCTAGTCTCAGGCATAGGTCCAAAAGGAGCACTAGCTATTTTAACCAGTGGTGAGCCAAATCATGTAATACAAGCAATAGAACGAGAAGATGAATCGTTTCTTGTCAAATTTCCTGGTGTTGGTAAAAAAACTGCTCGACAGATGATTCTCGATTTAAAAGGAAAATTAAATGATCTAATTAATATAGAGCAATTTGATTTTACAACGGACGAGCCATCCTTATTTGACGCTAGCCAAGAAAATCATGAGTTAGAAGAAGCAATGCTTGCATTAACAGCATTAGGATATTCTGAACGTGAATTGTCAAAAATTCGTCCGATATTAAAGGGAGACGAATCTCTGCAAACAACAGATGATTTCATAAAAAGATCACTTCAAATATTATTTTCTGGTAAATAAGAAAAACCGGGCAAAAAGACGCCAGATCCTTTTAAGAAGAGTTACATAGAAATGCCGTTGATTTCCACAATGGCGGAAGCTATTCTCGAGCATGGCTTCAGTCTCACCGTCACTGCGATGAGGGAATTGAAAACCCTCAATATAATTTTTTTTAGTTACTTGCTCAATTTTTATTACCATAAAAGGATTTAGTGCGGCGGCATGAGACTCCTGCGGGAATAGCGAGACAGACGAGACCCCGCACGAAGCGAAGCGAAGGAGGAGGCTCGTCGCTCGCCCCGC